>NZ_BAAGGP010000129.1:0-4861 GCF_054658615.1 Pseudolactococcus yaeyamensis | reverse complement strand
CAAACGTTTTTCGTTATCAATGACTTTTCCAGATTATTTGGCACAGTTGTTTTCAATGTGAGAGCTGTTATTTTAAAAACGCGCTTTACATTTTGGGATTGGGAGAGAGAGTCATGCGTTTGTCGTGGTTTCAAGGTCAACTCCTTCCCTCCTCTGCCACATTTATGTTAAAATATAGCTTATGGATAAAATAATCAAGACAATCTCAAATAATGGGCATTTTAGAGCCTATGCGCTCGAAGCCACGCAAACGGTTAGCGAGGCACAGAAACGTCATCAAACATGGTCAAGCTCAACGGTTGCACTGGGTCGAACTTTGATTGCAGCACAGATTTTAGGTGCTAATCAAAAAGGTGACGACACGATTACCGTGCGTGTTCAAAGTAACGGTGCGATTACCAGTATCATTGCGGTTGCGGACACGCGTGGCAATGTCAAAGGCTATATTAAAGAGCCAAATGTTGATTATAAACGTGGCTCGACTGGCGAGGTCTTGGTCGGCAATTTGGTCGGTCAGGGTTGGTTTTCAGTCGTTAAAGACATGGGCTTGAAAACGCCTTATACCGGACAAACACCTTTGATTTCTGGCGAGATTGGTGAAGACTTGGCTTACTATTTGACAACTTCTGAGCAAACGCCTTCGGCTGTCGGCTTAAATGTCTTGCTCAATGAAGATGAGTCTGTCCATGTTGCCGGTGGTTTTTTAGTCCAAGTCATGCCCGATGCCCCCGAAGCTGAAATCGCTGCTTTTGAAGCACGGATTCAGAAAATGCCTGCCATTTCCAAACTCTTGCGCTCACATGACCACTCTAAAGCGATTTTAGACGCCATTTACGGACAAGACCAATACAAAATCTTGACAGAATCGCCACTGGCTTTCCGCTGCGATTGCTCTAAAGAACGGTTTGCTGACGGTATCCAAAGCCTTGGTAAACTAGAAGTTGAAAAATTAATCACTGAAAATCACGGGGCGGAAGTCATTTGCCAGTTCTGTGAAACAGCCTACAATTTTTCAGAAAATGATTTGAAAGAACTGATATAAGATGACAAATATATACGATACACCATGGAAAATTGGAGATGTTGACATCAAAAACCGCATCGTGCTCGCGCCGATGGCTGGTATCAACAATAAAGCTTTCCTCAGCCTCGCTAAAGAATTCGGCGCTGGGCTTGTCGTGACTGAAATGATTTCTGACAAGGGCATCGAATACCGCAACGCTAAAACCTTGTCAATGCTGGATTTTGATGGCGTACCAAATCCCTTGTCGATTCAAATTTTTGGTGGTGATGCTGAGACTTTAGTGGCAGCTGCGAAATTTGTCCAAGAGCATACAACGGCTGACATTATCGACATTAACATGGGCTGTCCTGTCCCTAAGGTTACTAAGAACGAATCCGGTTCTCGCCTCCTACTAGACCCTAATAAAGTGTATGATGTGGTATCTGCCGTTTCATCTGCTATCGACTTACCTTTAACGGTTAAGATGCGTCTAGGCTGGGATAATGATCATCTTTTCGCCGTCGAAAATGCGCTAGCTGCTGAAAAAGCGGGTGCTTCTGCCATTGCCATGCACGGTCGAACTAAGGCTCAAATGTATGAGGGCAAGGCGAACTGGGATTGGCTCGCCAAGGTTGCTAGTCAGATGACCATTCCTTTCATCGGGAATGGCGATGTGAAAACCCCTGAGGACGCCAAGCGTATGCTGGATGAGACCGGTGTCGATGCTGTGATGATCGGGCGTGCTGCGCTTGGTAACCCATGGATGCTGAAACGGACTGCGCATTACTTAGCCACTGGTGAGGCAATGCCGGAGCCAAGCGTTGCTGAGAAAATCGAGACGGCTAAGGTTCACTTGACGCGCTTGACTAAACTCAAAGGGGATGAAAACGGCTCTCGTGAGTTCCGCCAACACGCTGCTTACTACCTCAAAGGCGCACCTCGTGCTGCCAAGGTTAAGGTTGCCATCAATCAAGCTAACTCTGCTGCAGAGATTTTTGGTATTTTTGATGCGTATATGAACCTGTTTTAATCGCAAAAGGACTTCATTCGGTTGGTGACTGAAGTTCTTTTTTTGATGATTGATTCTGTGTTCAAATCAGACTTGTTCACTCTTTTGTCGATAAATTTTCGGCGTCACACCAAAAGTCTTGTGGAAATATTGGGTAAAATAGCTCGGACTTTGAAAACCACTGAGCATGGCAATCTCCGAAATCGTTCGCTTCGTTTTCTCCAACATCTCACAACTTTTCAATAATCGATAGTGATTCAAATAAGTGTTAGGCGACTGACGAACATACTCCTTGAATAATTCACAACATCTATTGCGATTAACAGCTCCTGATTTTGAAATCGCATCTATTGTGAGTTTTTCAGAAAAATTTTGATGAATATAAGTCAGCATTTTCCAGATAGCCAGTTGACCAACATCTAGCTTAAAATCATTTTTAACCTGTTTTAACTTTGCACCGATAATGTTACAAAGTAACAAAGATTCACCAACAACTTGTAAGCCATTGACTTGTTTTTCTTGCATTAAATCATAGATTTTTGTAATGCTTTCGAGTATCTTTGATTCATTTAACATTAAAAAATCGCTGCTATTTGGGCCGAATTTGTCTTGACAATCGTGTTGTGCCACATTTGGAAATAGACTCGGATTGATAATTAAGGCAATAAATTGGCAATCTATTTTGTCATTTGAAAAGCCATAATGTAGCCGTTTGCTATTAATAAAAATCCCTTCTCCCTCATGCAAGGTCACACACGCATTATTGATAAAAAAATCCATCTGACCCGATATGATTTTGATAAACTCTAGGTCTTCATGCCAATGACAAACTGCTGAATAATGATAACTTTTCAGGTCATTAAGTCGTGCATAGATCGGCAAATTTGCTCTATTATAGGTTATTTTTTCTGATAAATCCGAATAGATGTCAATTGGCCAACTCATCTCTTTCTCCTTTTAATATATGACGATTTTTATATTATTATACCTTATTTTACTAGAAATAAGCGACCTAAGATACTATTATGATAGTAAGAAAAGGAGATTAAACCAATGGCTGACATCAAATTAATTGCGACTGACATGGATCATACTTTACTTACCGAAAAAGGTGAGTTGCCGCCAAATACCACCGACTTAATTTTAGATTTACACCAACTGGGAATTGAATTTGCCATTGCAAGTGGGCGACCTTTATACACCTTAACTCACGTTTTTAAGGAGACACAAGAACATCTGATTTTTATCGCTGATAATGGCGCCATTATCAGGTATCACGGTGAAATAATTTTCAAAAGTTTGCTACCGATAGAAACTTACCAAGCTATCATTCACTTTATCGAATCAGAAACGGATGGCATTGCCATTTTGTGTGGTCTTGACACTGCGATTATTTCTGAAGAGCATTGTCAACATCTTGATTTTTTAAGAACATTTTATCGTCGTATCCAAACGACCAAAGATTTTAGCACACTAGCAATAGATGCTGATAAGTTGACGATTTATTTTCCAAATGAAAACAGCAAAACCTACTATAACACGGTTTTCAAACCAAAATATTGTGCTGATTTATCCGTTACAGTAGGCGATACCATTTGGATTGATTTCATGAACAAGGGGATTGATAAAGGTAGCGCCATGAGATTTTTAAGTCACAAATTGGCAGTTTCTGCTGATGAGATGATGGCTTTTGGTGATACCTATAATGATGTTGAAATGTTAAAAGCTGTCAAATATAGCTACGTTGTCGCAAATGCTTCTGAAGATATGAGACAATACGCCAATTTTATCACCAAATCAAATGACGATTATGGTGTTTCTGATATCATTGAAAAGGTAATTGAAAACAGCGGTCGTCTTTAATGGTGATTGGAAGCTGTTTTAATCACAAAAGAGGTTGGGACAAAAGGTTTCAAAAATGGATAGACTAAAATGATGCTAATTTTCGACTTTTCACAAGTTCTTGATTTTTCCAATGGTAGCAACGCTTTTCTTGCTAATTTCGTATTGTTTTGACAGAACAATACCAATTTCACACAAAAACAGCACTTTTCTTGCTATTTTCGTATTGTTTTGACAAAACAATACCAATTTCACGCAAAATAGGCTATGAACGTTTCCGTTTAACATCGGAAATGGTTCATAGCCTATTTTTTAGAGGTCTTTTATCCAAACTTCTTTTTGTTTTAGCTACGCTTGCTTGTCTTAACTTTTCCTCTAAATTCAAATTCACAAGTTCAAATCTTCCGTATAAGTAAAACCACTACCAATAACTTCATGGACATTGATGATAGAAACAAAAGCATCTGGATCAATTTCTGCTAGGATGGCTTTGACGGCTTGAACTTGGATGGGACTTAAGACGACATAGATGACCTTAGTGTCATTGCCTGAGTAGACTCCTTCTGCCTTAAGATAAGTCGCACCACGACCGATTTCATCCGTGATTTTTTGGCTGATTGCTGCGTACTTCTGACTAATAATCAGCATGCCTCGCACGGTGTATCCCCCATTTTGTACGACGGCAACGACTTGGCTAAAGACGAAACTGGCAATGACGGTGTACATCATGTGCTGAATGTCAATGTAGGAGAGGGACAGGGCACGACAAACGCATGACTCTCTCTCTCCCAATCTCAAAATAGGAAGCGTGTTTTTAAAAATAACAGCTCTCACATTGAAAACAACTGTGCCAAATAATCTGGAAAAGTCATTGATAACGAAAAACGTTTGAGACGAATGCTCATCTTCTTTTTACGCATTTCCAAATCCTTCAAAACGGCTAGTGCCAATTTACGAATATTACTGTGATTTAACGCCGCTGTTTTGTCTAATGTTTTATTTGCATC
>NZ_BAAGGP010000128.1:0-5405 GCF_054658615.1 Pseudolactococcus yaeyamensis | reverse complement strand
TGAGTGAATCATTATCGTTGAGTGAATCATTATCGTTGAGTGAGTCATTATCTTTGAGTGAATCACTATCGTTAAGCGAATCACTTTCATTGAGTGAGTCATTGTCATTGAGTGAATCATTATCGTTGAGTGAATATCGTTGAGTGAATCATTATCGTTGAGTGAATCATTATCGTTGAGTGAGTCATTATCTTTGAGTGAATCACTATCGTTAAGCGAATCACTTTCATTGAGTGAGTCATTGTCATTGAGTGAATCATTATCGTTGAGTGAATCATTATCGTTGAGTGAATCATTATCGTTGAGTGAATCATTATCGTTGAGCGAATCGCTTTCATTGAGTGAGTCATTGTCATTGAGTGAGTCATTGTCATTGAGTGAATCATTATCTTTGAGTGAATCACTATCGTTAAGCGAATCACTTTCATTGAGTGAGTCATTATCGTTGAGTGAATCATTATCGTTGAGTGAGTCATTATCTTTGAGTGAATCACTATCGTTAAGCGAATCACTTTCATTGAGTGAGTCATTGTCATTGAGTGAATCATTATCGTTGAGCGAGTCTCTATCGTTGAGTGAATCATTATCGTTGAGCGAGTCTCTATCGTTGAGTGAATCATTATCGTTAAGTGAATCTCTATCGTTAAGTGAATCATTATCGTTGAGTGAATCTCTGTCATTGAGCGATTCACTTTCACTAAGTGAATCATTATCGTTGAGTGAATCATTATCGTTGAGTGAGTCATTATCTTTGAGTGAATCACTATCGTTAAGCGAATCACTTTCATTGAGTGAGTCATTGTCATTGAGTGAATCATTATCGTTGAGTGAATCATTATCGTTGAGTGAATCATTATCGTTGAGTGAGTCATTATCTTTGAGTGAATCACTATCGTTAAGCGAATCACTTTCATTGAGTGAGTCATTGTCATTGAGTGAATCATTATCGTTAAGCGAATCATTATCGTTGAGTGAGTCATTATCTTTGAGTGAATCACTATCGTTAAGCGAATCACTTTCATTGAGTGAGTCATTGGCAAATGTGCCAACCTTACCGATAACTGGCAATCGTCTCCCATACACTGGTGATGGAAATGATACTTTGGCTCTGGGTGCTGGCAGTTCAGCTTTCTTTGGCGCTATTGGCGCAGCTCTTTTAAGAAGAAAACGTCGGAAAGAAGAAGATTAAGATATTTAAATAGTTATTAGATAGTTGCAACAAATAAACTATCTAAAATCATCGACTCTTTAGCAAATCGTGTGGGAAAGTTCTTCCCCTAAAAAGTAAGTAACTGTTTGCTCAGTTGCTTGTTTTTTTTAGTTGTTTAAGGTTTCTCAAATCATAAGCTATACGTTGTTTGTTTACCCGAGTAGCTTCCAAATAGTTGAGCGAAGTTAAACAGTTAGTCAAGTAATTTTACATAATATTTTATGCTTGCAATAAATGATATAAAAAACGGAAATTATATGGTTTTTGTTTGAATAAAACAATTTAAAATGGTAGAATTAAACTAATGAATCTTTCGTTATTTATATTTTAAACTAGAAATAAGGAACTGAAATAATTTTATACTGAAATAGTTTTAAGAAAGAGCCAAAAATAACTATGCTAATAGAAATCACAACAGTAAGAGAAGTAGTGGTCTGGTCACCGACCTTAGAACCTCTTACTGAATCACTTGAGTCAAGAGGGCCACCTTTGTAGGATATTTTAAAAATTGCTAATTATCCATATTGTGTAAAGGAAAATTCTAAATTGAATAAAAAAAATAAGAAGCGTCCGATAACATCAGAACCGAAAGTTCGTTATCGGATGTATAAAAGTAAAAAACGTTGGTTGTATGCGGCCATGTCTACTGTCAGTGTAATCGGCGGTGGTGGCGCTATCGCAGGTATGGCGGTTGCAGCTGAAAATGGAACCGTTTTAGCAAACGAAACCAATGCGACCATCCCGCCAACACAGGCAACTCTCCTACCGAGAGCGACGAGAGGAATCGGAGATAATTCAGTTGCCACCGATACATCAGATGCAGCATTGCGCCAAGATTTTGAAGATGCTTTAACTCAGCCAGCAGTAACCGCTACATCTGTTAATGTACCACTGCCATATCAGGTTGCAAACCAACAACAGCTTTTCGATACAGCGACTGCTAATAACACCCTCCGAGAGGTTTCGACATGGGCTGAGTTCCAAGCAGCTTATACGAATAGCAGTGTGACTTATATCAAACTGACAGGTGATATTACTGGAACAAGTAATATCAGTCGTACAAATGGTAATCTGATCATCGATGGTGGTGGGGATGGTGCGCCGGGTTATACCTTAGCGATGAATCAATATCATCTAGGAACGAAAGGGGCTAGTGCTACTTCAAAATCGACTCTTTCGTTAATTGATATTAAATTAGTCTGTTATACTGGTTATTCTTTAACGGGTGGTAATGGTTTTATAAGTGCTGACAATAACGGTCAGTATTGGAATTTTGATTTCCATAATATTGACTTGAGAGAACCTGCATCAAAGGCAAATAGTACTTCTGATGGTGATTATGCCCAACATTTGTTAAAAGCGCATGAAGGGAAGTTGACACTTTCAGGAAATATTTTTGTCAGAGTGTATGATGAGTTAGCAGAGATTGGTAAGGTAGAAATCTCTAATGGCACGACATTAAATTTCGAACGTCCTACTGCTAGAAATAGTTCTGGACATTCTGCTTTTTGGTTTAGGGGCAATTCGACAACTGTCGGCTACACAGGAGTCGGTCGAGGCTTTATAGTTGGTGATGGTGCCAACCTGACTTTCATGGAATCTCCAAAAGAAACAGGTAACGACTATCCAGTAGTCTATGAAAATTTCAGAACGATGGAGATAGGAGATAATGTTGTCTGGAAGCAAGATGGTTTCATACGTGCCGTAAGTACACAAGATGCTGATAATGTCTCGACGATGACATTTGGTCAAAGCTTGACTTATATCGCAACACGTACTGTTGGGAATCACTCACTTCATTTTACGCAAGATGGGGATAAAGTTGTCTTTAATGCTGGGACAGTTTTAGATGTTCAGCAAAGAAATGGTACTGGTGCTTCTAATACTGGTAATCAGTTGGTGAATGTAGAGGATGCTAAATCAAGTCTGACCTTTATCTCACCCAGATCACTTCATTTAGCAAAATTACGGGAAGATGGTTCAGTACAGACAGGTAACTTATTTAGAGGTAGTGGTTCATTTACTATGAATAACTCGACTATCTCTGTCTGGAATGGTAGTAACAGCTCACCTAATACCCCTAATAATATAGCAGTAGTTGGTTCGATGAAGATTTCTGGTGATAATGCGGCTAATGAGACAACTACACCATCGCTAGGCAGTCGCGTCATCGCATCAGGGAATTCGGGAACTCGTGAGTTGCAGACTGATGCGATGGACATCGGTACTATTACGGTTAATTACGTTGATCAAAATGGTGTAACGCTTAAAACGATGAATAAAGATGTTTCTGACAAAAATAATTATTTCATCGGTCAGTCTCTAGATCTTGCGACCAAAGAGTTTGCTGAGGATAATATGCCAGCAGGCTATAAATGGGCGCTGGGTGCTCAAGTTGCCCCCTCTGCCTTAAGCGATCATCAGTCTGGTGGTGACCCGACAAATACACAAGATAATGGAGATGCAAGAGGTCAGGCTAACTTTGCCATTGTACCGAAGGTAGGGGATAGCTATACCTACAATATCTATGTGTACGGTGAAGCCAATCCAAATATCAGCTATACTTACGTTGATGTCATGACAGGGTTGCCAGTTCTTACTGATAAAACGACGGGAACTGAGCTAGCGGGGACGGCTAATGTGCCTGCTAACATTGGTAACACCATTGACTGGACAAGTCCGCTTTATACAGCAACAAACGTGCCAACAGATTATGTTTATATTTCACCAAACGATCCGATATTGGCTGGTCTGACGCAAGCAACGCAGACTGTCGTGACTGATACAACAACCGTTTCTAACAATACGATCTATGTTTATAGTCCTAGTCAATCTCTATCCTTGAGTGAATCTTTGTCTTTGAGCAATTCTTTATCGTTGAGTGAATCTCTATCCTTGAGCGAGTCACTATCCTTGAGCGAGTCACTCTCATTGAGCGAGTCGCTGTCCTTGAGTGAATCTCTATCACTGAGCGAGTCGCTATCTTTGAGTGAATCTCTATCACTGAGCGAGTCGCTATCTTTGAGTGAATCTCTATCACTGAGCGAGTCGCTATCTTTGAGTCAGTCCTTGTCTCTTAGCGAATCACTTTCTGCAAGCGAATCTCTTTCAATTAGCGTTTCGGAAAGTGAATCGAAATCGTTGAGCGAGTCATTGTCATTGAGCGAGTCACTTTCACTAAGTGAATCATTATCGTTAAGTGAATCGTTGTCCTTGAGTGAATCACTATCGTTAAGCGAGTCACTGTCATTAAGTGAATCACTTTCACTAAGTGAATCATTATCCTTGAGTGAATCTCTGTCCTTGAGCGAGTCACTTTCACTAAGTGAATCATTATCCTTGAGCGAGTCACTGTCGTTAAGCGAATCTCTGTCATTAAGCGAGTCACTTTCGTTGAGTGAATCATTATCATTAAGTGAATCATTATCATTAAGTGAATCATTATCATTAAGTGAATCATTATCATTAAGTGAATCATTATCATTAAGTGAATCACTGTCGTTAAGCGAATCTCTGTCATTAAGTGAATCATTATCGTTAAGCGAGTCACTTTCATTGAGTGAGTCATTATCATTAAGTGAATCACTGTCACTAAGTGAATCATTATCGTTAAGCGAGTCACTGTCGTTAAGTGAGTCATTGTCATTGAGTGAATCCTTATCGTTAAGTGAATCTCTATCGTTGAGTGAGTCACTGTCACTAAGCGAATCTCTATCGTTGAGTGAGTCATTGTCATTGAGTGAATCATTATCGCTGAGCGAGTCACTATCTTTGAGTGAATCTCTATCCTTGAGTGAGTCATTATCGTTAAGTGAATCTCTATCCTTGAGTGAATCACTTTCGTTGAGTGAGTCATTATCGTTGAGCGAATCTCTGTCGTTAAGTGAATCATTGTCATTGAGCGAGTCACTTTCCTTGAGTGAGTCATTATCGTTAAGTGAATCTCTATCTTTGAGTGAGTCACTGTCACTAAGTGAATCACTTTCCTTGAGTGAGTCATTATCGTTGAGCGAATCTCTGTCGTTAAGTGAATCATTGTCATTGAGTGAGTCATTATCGTTAAGTGAGTCACTTTCACTAAGTGAATCACTGTCGTTGAGCGAGTCTCTATCGTTGAGTGAGTCATTGTCATTGAGCGAATCTCTGTCGTTAAGTGAATCATTATCCTTGAGCGAATCTCTGTCGTTAAGTGAAT
>NZ_BAAGGP010000127.1:0-5487 GCF_054658615.1 Pseudolactococcus yaeyamensis | reverse complement strand
AAAAGTAGTTGACATGAACCAGTAGATTTGATAGTATAATAAAGTACTCAAAACGAGGTCACGAATGATTGGAAAGAAATAAAAAAACTTTTCAAAAAAGTGTTGACAAGTTAGTGAAGTTTTGGTAGAATTAAATAGTTGTCTCGCAAGAAGCGCTGAGACAAAAGTAGACCTTTGAAAACTGAATAAAACAGAAACGAACCAAGTACAGAGGTTGTCTAGCAATAGACAACAAACTGTCAATTCGACAATAAATCGTTCAGAAATGAACGGACAAAAAACAAAAGCTGGAACATAGTAATATGTTCTCATTTAAATGAGAGTTTGATCCTGGCTCAGGACGAACGCTGGCGGCGTGCCTAATACATGCAAGTTGAACGCAATAAAGACACCAGAGCTTGCTCTACCGTCTTTATTGAGTAGCGAACGGGTGAGTAACGCGTGGGTAACCTGCCTTTCAGCGGGGGATAACTATTGGAAACGATAGCTAATACCGCATAACAATGGAAATTGCATAATTTCCATTTGAAAGTGCCAATTGGTACACTGAGAGATGGACCTGCGTTGTATTAGCTAGTTGGTAGTGTAATGGACTACCAAGGCGATGATACATAGCCGACCTGAGAGGGTGATCGGCCACATTGGGACTGAGACACGGCCCAAACTCCTACGGGAGGCAGCAGTAGGGAATCTTCGGCAATGGACGAAAGTCTGACCGAGCAACGCCGCGTGAGTGAAGAAGGTTTTCGGATCGTAAAACTCTGTTGTTAGAGAAGAACGTTGATTAGAGTGGAAAATTAATCAAGTGACGGTATCTAACCAGAAAGGGACGGCTAACTACGTGCCAGCAGCCGCGGTAATACGTAGGTCCCGAGCGTTGTCCGGATTTATTGGGCGTAAAGCGAGCGCAGGTGGTTTAATAAGTCTGATGTAAAAGGCAGTGGCTCAACCATTGTGTGCATTGGAAACTGTTAGACTTGAGTGCAGTAGAGGAGAGTGGAATTCCATGTGTAGCGGTGAAATGCGTAGATATATGGAGGAACACCGGTGGCGAAAGCGGCTCTCTGGACTGTGACTGACACTGAGGCTCGAAAGCGTGGGTAGCAAACAGGATTAGATACCCTGGTAGTCCACGCCGTAAACGATGAGTGCTAGTTGTTTGGGGCTATCCAGCCCTAAGTGACGCAGCAAACGCATTAAGCACTCCGCCTGGGGAGTACGACCGCAAGGTTGAAACTCAAAGGAATTGACGGGGGCCCGCACAAGCGGTGGAGCATGTGGTTTAATTCGAAGCAACGCGAAGAACCTTACCAGGTCTTGACATCCCTATGACCGTCTTAGAGATAAGATTTCCCTTCGGGGCATAGGTGACAGGTGGTGCATGGTTGTCGTCAGCTCGTGTCGTGAGATGTTGGGTTAAGTCCCGCAACGAGCGCAACCCTTATTGTTAGTTGCCATCATTCAGTTGGGCACTCTAGCGAGACTGCCGGTAATAAACCGGAGGAAGGTGGGGATGACGTCAAATCATCATGCCCCTTATGACCTGGGCTACACACGTGCTACAATGGTTGGTACAACGAGTCGCAAGCTGGTGACAGCAAGCTAATCTCTTAAAGCCAATCTCAGTTCGGATTGTAGGCTGCAACTCGCCTACATGAAGTCGGAATCGCTAGTAATCGCGGATCAGCACGCCGCGGTGAATACGTTCCCGGGCCTTGTACACACCGCCCGTCACACCACGAGAGTTTGTAATACCCAAAGCCGGTGAGCTAACCTTTTGGAGGCAGCCGTCTAAGGTAGGATAGATGATTGGGGTGAAGTCGTAACAAGGTAGCCGTATCGGAAGGTGCGGCTGGATCACCTCCTTTCTAAGGAAAAATGTTTGCTTAGGCAAAACATGGATAACTGTGTTTGGGGAAATTCTGTTTTATTTAGTTTTGAGAGGTTTATACCTAAAACTGTAAAAATCTTCTCTAACAGAAGAAGGGGCCTTAGCTCAGCTGGGAGAGCGCCTGCTTTGCACGCAGGAGGTCAGCGGTTCGATCCCGCTAGGCTCCATTTTTCGTCCGATACCATCGTTGACTATCGACTTACAACCCCAAGGTTGCTTCGTCTCAGTCGCCTCGGTCTCGAACGAAAAAAAAGATAATTTAACGATTATCTTGTCAACGAAGACATTAAAATAGACGATTTGATCATTGAAAACTGAATAACAATTTCTAAAATAACAAGAAATAAACCGAGAAGTGACATAGTAATATGTTACCTCAAAAAAAGCGTGAGTCGCAAGACTCAATACTTATTACCAGATACTTAAATGTATCGATTTAAAGGTTAAGTTAATAAGGGCGCACGGTGGATGCCTTGGCACTAGAAGGCGATGAAGGACGTGACTAACTACGAAATTCTGCGGGGAGCTGTAAGTAAGCATTGATCCGCAGGTGTCCGAATGGGGGAACCCAGTAGCTAATGGCTACTACTGTTTGTGTGAATACATAGCACTTACAGGGCAAGACGTTGTGAACTGAAACATCTAAGTAGCAACAGGAAGAGAAAGCAAACGCGATTTCCTTAGTAGCGGCGAGCGAAACGGAAGAAGGGCAAACCAATAGATTTATCTGTTGGGGTTGTAGGACTGCAATGTGGACTTATATTTTATAGACGAATTACCTGGGAAGGTAAGCTAAAGAGAGTAATAGCCTCGTAGTTGAAATAGCATATATACCTAGCAGTATCCTGAGTACGGCGAGACACGAGAAATCTCGTCGGAATCTGGGAGGACCATCTCCCAACCCTAAATACTCTCTAGTGACCGATAGTGAACAAGTACCGTGAGGGAAAGGTGAAAAGAACCCCGTGAGGGGAGTGAAATAGCACCTGAAACCGTGTGCCTACAACAAGTTCGAGCCCGTTAATGGGTGAGAGCGTGCCTTTTGTAGAATGAACCGGCGAGTTAAGTTATGATGCGAGGTTAAGATGAAGAGTCGGAGCCGTAGCGAAAGCGAGTCTTAATAGGGCGCCATAGTATCATGATTTAGACCCGAAACCATGTGACCTATCCATGAGCAGGGTGAAGGTGCGGTAAGACGCACTGGAGGCCCGAACCAGGACACGTTGAAAAGTGTTTGGATGACTTGTGGATAGCGGAGAAATTCCAAACGAACTTGGAGATAGCTGGTTCTCTCCGAAATAGCTTTAGGGCTAGCGTCCAACTTGAATGTCATGGAGGTAGAGCACTGTTTGGGTGAGGGGTCCATCCCGGATTACCAATCTCAGATAAACTCCGAATGCCATCGACATGCGTTGGGCAGTCAGACTGTGAGTGCTAAGATCCATAGTCGAAAGGGAAACAGCCCAGACCATCAGCTAAGGTCCCAAAATATATGTTAAGTGGAAAAGGATGTGGGATTGCACAGACAACTAGGATGTTAGCTCAGAAGCAGCTATCATTTAAAGAGTGCGTAATAGCTCACTAGTCGAGTGATCCTGCGCCGAAAATGTACCGGGGCTAAAACATATTACCGAAGCTATGGAATTAAATTTATTTAATTGGTAGGAGAGCGTTCTTATCAGCGAAGAAGGTATACCGTGAGGAGTGCTGGAGCGATAAGAAGTGAGAATGCCGGTATGAGTAGCGCAAGACAGGTGAGAATCCTGTCCACCGTAAGACTAAGGTTTCCAGGGGAAGGCTCGTCCGCCCTGGGTTAGTCGGGACCTAAGGAGAGGCCGAATGGCGTATCCGATGGACAACAGGTTGATATTCCTGTACTAGGTTATATAGTGATTGGAGGGACGCAGTAGGCTAAGATTTGCCAGTTAATGGATTCTGGTCTAAGCAGTGAGGTTTGGTATGAGTCAAATGCTTGTACCTCTAAGATTGAGCTGTGATGGGGAAGCACTTTCGAGTGCGAAGTATCTGATGTCACACTGCCAAGAAAATCTTCTAGCGTTTAATTATAACCTACCCGTACCGCAAACCGACACAGGTAGTCGAGGCGAGTAGCCTCAGGTGAGCGAGAGAACTCTCGTTAAGGAACTCGGCAAAATGACCCCGTAACTTCGGGAGAAGGGGTGCTCTATTATATAGAGCCGCAGTGAATAGGCCCAAGCGACTGTTTATCAAAAACACAGCTCTCTGCTAAATCGTAAGATGATGTATAGGGGGTGACGCCTGCCCGGTGCTGGAAGGTTAAGAGGAGTGCTTAGCGTAAGCGAAGGTATGAATTGAAGCCCCAGTAAACGGCGGCCGTAACTATAACGGTCCTAAGGTAGCGAAATTCCTTGTCGGGTAAGTTCCGACCCGCACGAAAGGCGTAACGATTTGGGCACTGTCTCAACGAGAGACTCGGTGAAATTTTAGTACCTGTGAAGATGCAGGTTACCCGCGACAGGACGGAAAGACCCCATGGAGCTTTACTGCAAGTTGATATTGAGTATCTGTTGCACATGTACAGGATAGGTAGGAGCCGATGAACTGAGGACGCTAGTTTTCAGTGAGGCGTTGTTGGGATACTACCCTTGTGTAATGGCTACTCTAACCCGCACGCCTAATCGGCGTGGGAGACAGTGTCTGCTGGGCAGTTTGACTGGGGCGGTCGCCTCCTAAAGAGTAACGGAGGCGCTCAAAGTTTCCCTCAGCATGGTTGGAAATCATGCGTAGAGTGTAAAGGTATAAGGGAGATTGACTGCGAGACTTACAAGTCGAGCAGGTACGAAAGTAGGACTTAGTGATCCGGTGGTACCGCATGGAAGGGCCATCGCTCAACGGATAAAAGCTACCCTGGGGATAACAGGCTTATCTCCCCCAAGAGTTCACATCGACGGGGAGGTTTGGCACCTCGATGTCGGCTCGTCGCATCCTGGGGCTGTAGTCGGTCCCAAGGGTTGGGCTGTTCGCCCATTAAAGCGGCACGCGAGCTGGGTTCAGAACGTCGTGAGACAGTTCGGTCCCTATCCGTCGCGGGCGTAGGAAATTTGAGAGGATCTGCCCTTAGTACGAGAGGACCGGGGTGGACTTACCGCTGGTGTACCAGTTGTCTTGCCAAAGGCATCGCTGGGTAGCTATGTAGGGAGAGGATAAACGCTGAAAGCATCTAAGTGTGAAACCAACCTCAAGATGAGATTTCCCATTCTTTATGAATTAAGAGCCCTGAGAGATGATCAGGTAGATAGGCTAGAAGTGGAAGGGTAGTGATACTTGGAGCGGACTAGTACTAATAGCTCGAGGACTTTACCTAATTAATGATACTGAAGACGATAGTCTGAAGTTCAAAATTAAAGTAAGCTTTGAAGGTTTAAGCAAGTTATATTAGAAAATAGTTATTCAGTTTTGAGTGTTCGAATCACAGATTTGATATTCAAACCAGTTTGGTGCTTATTGCATGAGAGATACACCTGTTCCCATGTCGAACACAGCAGTTAAGTCTCATTACGCCGGAAGTAGTTGGGGGTTGCCCCCTGTGAGATATGGTCGGTGCCAAGCGAATT
>NZ_BAAGGP010000126.1:0-5543 GCF_054658615.1 Pseudolactococcus yaeyamensis | reverse complement strand
TACCAAGGTAGAATAACAAGACAGAAAGGCACTAAACAAAGGTTTAGCACCCAAAATGTCAGAGTACTACTCAATTTCGCAGAGTATACCCAAATATACTTTGTATCAAAATATAATCATTGTTAGAAATAATCATAGCGAAAATGATACAAAATTTTGAACTGAAAACCATATAAATAAAAGGGACTTCTCGTGATTGTGATTGAGGAGTCCTTTTGTTTTATCCTTTTTTGTGTTTTGCAAAAATCAGAGTTAGGTAGTTGTTAAAAAAGGGGGGAAGCTATAACCCCCTTTGAAAAATTTAACCCCTTCTTTTTGAAAAACGTATCAATGAAAAATACCATTAAGTCGTATGGCTTGCTAATGAGTCAGATTTACAGTAATGTACGATGTAGGTCATTGTTTAATAGTAAAAGAATAATTAGATGTTCGAAATTAAAGCGTTTAAGTCTTTGCAGATATAATTCAAAGTTTTTATAGGTATCGTACAATATAAAAAATATAAGTGCCTTTTTATAATCTTACGACAGTGACAAATTAAACTTTATTTGATAATAAAGATTGAAATCATCCACATTCTGATAGTTTTTAAAAAATAGTTCATTTTTGGGGGTACGCATATGACCGTCTAGGGAATCGTTGAACTATTTGTTTGAGAATACTCTATAATGGAAGTACAAGTTATCTATACGCTGGCCAGTTCATATAGCTTGTTTATAAATTGTGGAGGTTTGTCATCTTGGCAATTATTCCACTAGACCTAAAGTCGCACTAAATATTCTTAGTAGGCTTTCGAGGAAGAATGGAGAATATCATGAACAAAGCAAAATTGGCACTTGTTTCAGCGGTATTACTACTGTCATTTGGGACTTCAATAGCAGTTTCGGCAAATGATGAGGTTGTCACTTATACACCAGAGCAACAGCAAATCATTGATCAGATGGGGGAAAGAGAAAAAGAATACCTAGATTATGGGAAAACAGCCCCTATTGAAGCTGATGCTAAGAATAAGTCACGGGCAAGAATAGGATCTTGGTCTTGGCGAGATGGTGTAATTTGTGTTACTGATGATGGTGTTCAATCCACATTTTTGAATTCATGGCATGCGGGAATTGTTGCACCACAAAAAGGTTATGTGGTAGCGGAAGCAGAAGGACTAGGTAAAAAAGTTCGTCTCAGAGGTGGTGAGTGGTCATCATCAACGCATAATGTCTGGCAGGTGGGTGTTAATAATACCAGTGTACAACAGGATTGGAAAGCAGGGGAATGGGCAGGACATCAGGTAGGGAAACCTTATAACTTGAATTTTTGGAATATCAAACAAAAAGATTCATTTTATTGTTCACAATTAGTTTGGGCAGCCCATCCAGGGGAATTTGTAAATAACGCCAACACAACTGTCGTTTACAGAAATAGATGAGCAAATAATGAAAAAAATACTCTTAATTTTTTTGATAGTCATTGCAGGCATAACTGTGATATTTTTAGTTCAAAGAAAAGTCAAAAATACAGTATTGAAATCAGATAAGTTTGAGGTTCAAAAAAAAGCTGATTTTTATATCGTAAATAGTGATTATATCAAGTCCTATAAGCTAGAAGGTAATAAAATAAAATCACTGGCGAATGAAAAGCACAAAATAGCTGATTATCCCAACGAAATGTATGGCAAAGCTGAATTTGATAACAGGTATTTAGTGTTTTCTGATGACGATGGTATCGGTCCTTCGTTAGGGATTAACCGACATATTATCTCCATTGATTTTAAAACAGGAAAAATCAAAAGAACACCAACACCGAATTTTGGGTATAGTGGTGGTGGTTATTCAGATGATTATTTTTATTCCTATCAAGCAACGACTGAGGATGGTGGATTATTTTCTTTTGACAAAAATGGCAAGCAAGTTGATTCTTATCAATTTGATAAATCCATGCTTGCGGCACCGAAATTTGTGGGAAAAGACGGCAAATTATTCCTAGTAGCAACCCATAGTGCTGAAAATGGTAGTGATGATTATGAAAACTCTTTAATTGTATTTGATGAAAAACCTAAGCTGAAAATAGCTAAAACAATTTTACTTGACGATATGCCAGACTACACTTATAGACCAAATGCGACCGAGATGGTGGCTGATTCTGTTTATATTACCCTGACATCCATGAGAAATAGAGCATCAAAGGAGGTCATACCAGACAATAGACTGATGGTAGTAGATACTAAAAACTATGCTAAAAGTTTTATTGAGTTATCTGAAGACTATCCAAGTGATATTTTCAAAAGTCAAGATTCAAAATATCTATTCATCACACATCCACCTAGTATGCTAGGAAAATCAGTCTTGACTGTTTATAACCTTGAAGATAAGTCACAGTATCAGATTGATGTGAGTGGTTATTCTGAATTGACGGATCCAATGGATGCAAGTATTATATCCGCTAATCAAACAAAGGATAATAAGCTACTAATTTTGACCCACAAAGTTTTGCTTGTTTATGATTTAGAAAAACAAGAATTGGTATCAAAGCTTGATGTATCTGAGGAAAATACAGAAGATATTTATATTTGGACAAACTGAATTGGAGACTAATATGGAAAATATTTCTGCTGTTGTTTTAGGTTGGCTTGAATGGTTACTAGACCATTTGAAAAAGATTATAAGTTTGGCTATCATAGCTACTATTTTCAAGGTAGTGATTGAACCGCTTGTTTTATTTAAAATTAGTGGATTTAAAATAACGAAATTTAGTATGCTGTATCTTTTTAGTAGCAATGGCATACTATTTTTTGTATTTTCCAATCTCAAGTTTTCAGGTTACGTACAAGAATTTTTTGAACCGATGCTATATTTTGGCTTGCTCCAAATTTTCCGTCCAAGCAACATTAGAATTAATTTGTTTTATACCACTTACACAGTTTCTTTTGTCTATTTTATCAGAATGCTTTTCTCAAGTTTGGTATTTGGAGGCATATTGGGCAACGATATTTTGTCTATATTAATTGGGGGTAGCTTAGGTTATTTATGTGTCATTCCGACTCAATATATGCTATTGACATGTTTAGGTCTTATTCCCAAATATTTCATTATTTCTGATCAGGCGCAAGAATCCATGTCCGTAATAAAAGAAGAAAAAGCTATTGAGAAAAAGCAAAATAAGCTCATTTGGTATTTCAATGGCATAATGATTCTGCTGTACCTGATCAATAATGTTTTTAGATTTTCGGATAATCATTTTAAAATACATTATCAACATATGCTAGTTTCATTCGTTTTTCTATTCTTTTTCTTTATCTACTCAATCAACAGTAAATATAAGGAATGGGAAATACAACGATTGTTGAAATATAAAGATTACTTACTTTCAAATCTTGATGTCTATACAAAAGCAGTAGATGCCTCCTACCAATCAACCCGGAACTTTCGTCATGATTTTGCGAACATCCTCATTTCTATGCGTAAAACAATTGCAACAGAGGATGTTGTGGCAATTAGACAAACTTACGAGGACATACTTGAACAAAGTAATCTTAAATTAAAGGAGGGTCAGAAAGAAGTTGCTAAGCTTTCTAATATCAGAGTTTTGGAGCTAAAAAGTATTATTTCGGAGAAGATTTTGAAAGCAGAAGCAAGAGGGATTACGGTCGAACTAGAAATATCAGGTATTATTTATGACTTGCTAGTTGAAAAGATTGATATCGTCCGTTTATTTGGTATCATGCTTGATAATGCTATTGAGGCAGTGAGTGTTGCTGAAATGGATGAACCATTGATAAGATTAGCTATCTTTGATAAAGATAGCGTACGCCACTATATCGTTGAAAATGAGATGGTTGAGAAAGAACTCCCCATTAGAAAACTCATCAAATATGGCGTTACGACAAAAGGCAGACTTCGTGGCTATGGTCTGGCAAATATTGCTAGTATTATGGCAAGTTATCCGAGAGGTATCTATCAGATTAGTGCCAAGGATTACAAATTCAAAGTAGAAATAGAATTGGAGAGATGATGAATTTATTCATTTTGGAGGATGATTTAACTCAACTCGAACATTTAGAGCGGCTTATTGCTGAATATTTGAAGGAGAAAGACTATCCGATTGATCAGATTGTCGCTTGTGATAAAGCACAAAATATGATGGAAAAACTTGAAAATAGTCCACAGAACAATATTTACTTTTTGGATATTGCGATAAAAAGCGACTACAATGCTGGGCTTGAGACAGCACAAAAAATTCGTATGATTGATCCAATTGGTCAAATTAGCTTTGTCACAACGCATAATGAATTTGCGCCTTTAACTTATCAATATAAGGTCAATGCGCATGACTTTATTGATAAGATGCTCCCAGAAGCTATTTTTCAGAGGCGAATTATCACAAACATTGAGGATTTCTTTGAGTCCAATCAACTGAAATCTTCAACAGAAGTTTTTACTTATCAAACAAGAACTAAGAAAATAGTCAATGTGTTTTATTCAGACATATATTTTTTTGAGGTAGGTGGTGGTTCTCATGAAGTCTTATTGCAGACAAAAAATGAGACGATTACTTTTTATGGCAGTTTGAAGGATATTGAAAAGAAGTCTAATCATTTGGTTCGTATTCACCGAGATACTTTAGTTAATCAAGTAAGAATAAAATTGTATTTAAAGAAAAGTAGAAAAATCTTACTTGATGATGGGACGCTACTCTCGGTTTCAAGGTCAGGTACTAAGCTATTGAAAGAATTGGGAAAATGGTAAGAGACAAAAAATCAGAACAAAGGGGTGGTATATTTTAATTGCGACAATGTTGATTCTATTTATTGCTTGTATCGAGATGTCCTACATCTATTTACAACGTTGTATTAAGTTTTTTGTATATTTACGTTAAAACGGAATATTTTAGGGTGCTTTTTTAAATTTATTTTACCACGACAAACGCATGACTCTCTCTCTCAATCTCAAAATAGGAAGCGTGTTTTTAAAAATAACAGCTCTCACATTGAAAACAACTGTGCCAAATAATCTGGAAAAGTCATTGATAACGAAAAACGTTTGAGACGAATGCTCATCTTCTTTTTACGCATTTCCAAATCCTTCAAAACGGCTAGTGCCAATTTGCGAATATTACTGTGATTTAACGCTGCTGTTTTGTCTAATGTTTTATTTGCATCCTCTCCAAAACTAACATCCAAATGCCAATGCATACTCTCAATCGCCCAATGTTCTCGAATTGCCTTGGAAAACTGTTCAATATCAACCGACAAACTGCTAATATAATACCGGCTTTCAACCTGAATTTTATTATGCTTTTCAACTGTCGTTTTTACCATGCCAATACTAGCAAGTTTCGGCCACTTCTCCCTATTTTCAAGCCACGAAATATCTGATGTTTGGTAATATTCCCGTGTTTCAATCTGACCATGCGCTTTTTCAACCGTCTTTTTATAATCGCCCGCTCGCTTGATTTTAGTTTGAAAGCTGCGTTCTTCAAGGTAGTCGACCACATCATCATAAAGTGCGCCCTTATTTCCCTTGAGTGCCAAAACATAATCAGCCTTTTTCTCA
>NZ_BAAGGP010000125.1:0-5613 GCF_054658615.1 Pseudolactococcus yaeyamensis | reverse complement strand
TGCCATATTTATATTATATCAAAACCAACCGTCTACAACAAGTGTGAAGTTGTAAAAAACTATCATATCCCTTGATATAATAGCTTTTGGGGGTGTATTTTTTAGTTTTAACTGTCAAACTCGGGAATATGAAAGGTGCGTGAATTTTTAATGACGAATATGACAATTTATTACAAAAGGACTTTTAGAAATGTGCTATAATAGTAATAATTGAGTAAAAAATTGAGGTAACTATTATTATGTAAACTAGACATCGAGTTAGACATGACAAGAGTTGATATAAACACCTAAAGGAAGAATAATGACATTAGAAACAGATATTAAACGTAGACGCACTTTTGCTATCATCAGTCACCCGGATGCTGGTAAAACGACAATTACTGAGCAATTGCTCTATTTTGGTGGTGAAATTCGTGAGGCAGGAACTGTTAAAGGTAAGAAAACAGGTCATTTTGCCAAGTCTGACTGGATGGATATTGAAAAACAACGTGGGATTTCAGTGACATCATCAGTCATGCAGTTTGACTATGCCGGTAAGCGCGTCAATATCCTAGATACACCCGGGCATGAGGACTTTTCAGAAGATACTTACCGGACTTTGATGGCTGTTGATGCTACGGTCATGGTGATTGACAGTGCCAAGGGTATCGAGGCACAGACTAAAAAACTTTTCCAAGTTGTCAAACAGCGTGGGATTCCAGTCTTCACTTTCATCAATAAACTCGACCGTGACGGTCGTGAGCCGCTTGATTTGTTGGCGGAACTTGAAGATGTCTTGGGCATTCTCTCAACGCCGATGAACTGGCCGATTGGGATGGGTAAAAACTTTGAAGGTCTCTATGACATGCACAATAAACGTTTGGAACTCTACAAAGGTGACGCACGTTTCGTTGATTTTGCGCAGGGCGACCAAGTTTTTGCACAAAATCCGTTCTATCAACAGGCTAAAGATGATATTGAATTGATGACAGAAGCCGGTAATCCTTTTGATGCTGAGGCAGTTCTCGCTGGCGATTTGACACCTGTCTTCTTTGGGTCAGCTTTGACGAATTTTGGGGTGCAGACTTTCCTCAATTCATTTTTAGACTATGCACCTGAGCCGCAGGGGCACAAGACGACAAATGATGAGGTTGTGTCACCTACGACCCCTGAGTTTTCAGGTTTTGTCTTTAAAATCCAAGCCAACATGGACCCACGTCATCGTGATCGTATCGCTTTTGTTCGGATTATTTCAGGCGAGTTTGAGCGTGGTATGTCGGTCAAACTAGCGCGGACGGGTAAAGCCGTGAAGCTTAGTAATGTGACCCAGTTTATGGCGGAGGCGCGTGAGAACGTGGAAAATGCCGTGGCAGGGGACATTATCGGGGTTTATGATACGGGGACTTATCAGGTTGGCGATACGCTGACAACGGGGCAACTTAAAGTGGAGTTCGAGCCACTCCCAATCTTTACGCCGGAACTTTTCATGAAAGTTTCAGCGAAAAATGTCATGAAGCAAAAATCTTTCCATAAAGGCATTGAGCAACTGGTGCAAGAGGGCGCAATTCAGCTTTATAAAAACTACCAGACTGGCGAGTACATGCTGGGTGCGGTTGGTCAACTTCAGTTTGAAGTTTTCCAACATCGCATGGTGGGCGAGTACAATGCCGAAGTGGTCATGACGCCAATGGGTAAAAAGACGGTGCGCTGGATTAAGCCAGAAGATTTGGATGAGCGGATGTCTAGCTCACGCAATATTTTAGCCAAAGACCGTTTTGATAATCCTTTGTTCTTGTTTGAAAATCAGTTTGCAGAACGTTGGTTTGCCGACAAATATCCGGATGTTGTCTTGAGTGATACACCGTTTGTTGAGCGATGATATAAGTAGTAAACTTCTGATGTGTGAGCATCAGGAGTTTTTTTGAAATAAGATTATTTATCTCTCTTTTTATTGCATAGAATGATAAGCAAACTGTTTTAAAGTCTGCTATACTGTGTTTATAGAAGAATTTCCAATGATGCTGTTTTGAAAGTCTTTGAGAGGACGAAGTTCGCGAATGTCCCCGCTTGGCAGGAGCGCAAGCGGCTGTCAAGTTTCAAGATTTCATGAAGTGAAATCGTGGAAAGGAGAAAATATGGATTGGTTTAAACGCATGAACGATGCCATCGCTTATATTGAAGGAAATTTAGATGATGAGATTGATTATCATCAAATTTCAAGATTAACGCATTGCTCAGTTTATCATTTTCAACGGATGTTTTCGTTCATGGCGAATATCAGTGTTGCGACTTATATTCGACGCCGAAGACTGACGCTTGCTGCGATTGATTTACAGGCGAGTGAAGAAAAGGTAATTGATATCGCGATGAAATACGGTTATGAGTCACCTACGGCATTTTCACGTGCGTTTCAAAAGTTTCACGGATTTGCCCCCTCTCATGCTAAAAATGAAGGTGTTGAATTTACGTCTTATCCACCGCTAGCTTTCCAAATAACAGTAAAAGGAGTGACTGCAATGAATTACAGAATCGAAAAGAAGGACGCCATCCGAATCGTTGGCGCAAAACTCACAACAACGACACTTGACGACAAAAACTTACATGACATTCCAGAATTTTGGACACAATGTAACCAAAGTGGCTTATCTATGAAAATTGCGAGTTTGATTGAGACAGTTCCTTTGGATGGCGAGAATGCACCTAACACCCTTGCTGGATTACTAGGCGTTTGTGTAATGCCACCGAATGGCGGTGAGGTATTTGATTACTATATCGCTGCTGCGACGGATAAACCCGTACCAGAGGGAATGACAGACCATGTCATACCTGCTGCGCAATATGCTGTATTTCAAAGTATCGGCTCACTACCACATGCTTTGCAGGACTTGACCCAACGTATCTTTACCGAATGGTTACCATCTTCTGGCTATGAATATGGAGACGGTGCGGATATAGAAGTTTACAGTGATGGGGATACCCAAGCGGAGAATTATAAGGCTGAAGTCTGGGTACCGATTGCGAAGAGCTGATATCTTGTGCGATAAACGTAATTGAGATAGCGATTGATAAGTGTTTGCTTAGGCGCTTGAGAGAGGACATAGCAGATGAAAAAAATTGCGGTGATTTACAAGTCAAATTATGGTGCGACCAAGCAATATGCGCAATGGATAGCCACGGCATTACAGGCTGATTTATTTGAAAGAAAGGTTGTGACACCTGCCATGCTTGGTGATTATGATTGCATCATTTATGGTGGTGGTCTGTATGCAAGTGGTGTGATTGGCTCAGATATTGTGGCAAAAAATCCATGTCAACAGCTCCTTGTTTTTACAGTAGGGCTTGCTGACCCAGCTAAGGCAGACTATCAGGCTATCATGAGTCGCGCTTTTCCGAATCTAGCTTATCAACCAGAGAAAGTCTGGCATTTTAGAGGTGCGATAGATTATAGCAAGTTGGGTTTCTTACATCGAAATTTGATGAAAGTGGTTAAGAAATCAGCTGAGAAAAAGCCTGAGTCGCAACGTAATGAAGATGAAAAAGTGATGTTAGCAACCTATGGTCAACAAGTTGATTTTATAGATCAAACAGTTATAAAATCGTTGATAGATTATGTTAATGAGAAGTCATCAGGTATGAAAACGTATTCTTAAACCCATCCCTATCATTTGCCCCAAAATTGTGCTATACTGGTTAAGTTGTCCAATCGGGGCAGCCGTAACTCAATGGAGTATTTGGATTTAGCGTTTTGAGCTTGTTTGCTTGAAATGCAGACAAGTTTTTATATCGTGATAGTTTTGAGGTGCGCATTTTGAAGTCATCTCAGCTATCTAAAATGTTGATTTACCAGCATTTTGACACAGAAAACTAGAAAAAATAACCGAAAACTCCACTTCTATATGAATGGAGAAATACTTGAAATTTACAGAACTCGGATTGTCAGAAGACATCCTATCAGCCATCGTTAAAGCTGGCTACGAAACACCAACACCAATCCAAGAACAAACAATCATGCTCGCCCTTGATGGCAAAGATGTGATTGGTCAAGCCCAAACAGGTACTGGTAAAACAGCAGCTTTTGGTCTACCAACCTTGAATAAAATCGACACGACTGGTGGTTTGCAAGCGATTGTCATCGCACCAACGCGTGAATTAGCAGTGCAATCACAAGAAGAACTTTTCCGTTTTGGTCGCGATAAAGGCATCAAAGTACGCTCAGTCTTTGGTGGTGCAAGCATTGAAAAGCAAATTAACGCCCTCAAGTCTGGCGCACATGTCGTTGTCGGCACACCGGGTCGAATGGTTGACTTGATTAAGCGTCGTGCTTTGAAACTTGGCGACATTGAGACATTAATTCTTGACGAAGCAGATGAAATGCTGAACATGGGCTTCATCGATGACCTTGAATTCATCATCAAAGCGACACCAGCTGAACGCCAAACCCTCCTGTTCTCAGCAACAATGCCTGACGCCATCAAGAAAATCGGCGTGAAATTCATGAAAGACCCGCAACATATCAAAATCGTTTCGAAAGAAATGACGTCTGATTTGATTGACCAATACTACATTAAGACAAAAGAATTTGAGAAATTTGATGTCTTGACACGTTTGATTGATGTGCAAAGACCTGAATTGGCAATCATCTTCGGTCGGACAAAACGTCGTGTTGACGAAATCACACGTGGTTTGAAATTACTCGGCTACCGTGCTGAGGGGATTCATGGCGACTTGGCACAACAAAAACGTTTGGCTGTCTTGCGTGACTTTAAAAATGACAATCTTGACGTTTTGGTCGCAACTGATGTTGCGGCGCGTGGTCTGGATATTTCTGGTGTTACGCACGTTTATAACTACGATATCACACAAGACCAAGAATCATATGTTCACCGTATCGGCCGTACGGGTCGTGCTGGTAAATCTGGTTTATCCATCACTTTCGTGTCTAACAATGAAATGGGTTACTTACGTGCCATTGAGCGTTTGACTAAGAAAGAAATGAAAGGCATGAAGCCACCAACACGCGAAGAAGCTTACCAAGCTAGCCTCGCTGTTGCTTTCGACGAAATCAAACGTGATTTGACTGATCCAAAAATCTCAGCCAAATTGGATAAATTTGATGAGGATGCTGAAAACTTACTTGCTGAATATGATGCCAAACTTTTGGTTTCACTCTTGCTCCAAGCTAAGGTTAATGATCCTGATACACGTCCTAAAGTAGAAATCGCTGCTGAAAAACCACTACCATTTAACGGTGAAGGTGGCAAAGGCGGCGGCCGTGGTGGCAATCGTGGCGGCGGCCGCGGACGTAACGATCGTCGTGGTGGCGGTGGTTACAACCGTGATCGCCGTGGTGGTGGTCGCGACCGTGATGACCGCAACAAAAAAGATTACTACAAAAAAGATAAACAAAAAGTTCACCCTAAAGCGACTGAAAAGAAACCCGGTTTCGTGATTCGTAATAAGGGCGATAAATAAGATAAAACTGAAAAGTCGGCAACGGCTTTTTATGTTATATTCCCGAGTTTGACAGTTAAAAATCAGAAAAACACTATTCCGCCTTGTGATATAAGGAGTTATAGCGTTTTGTTCTCAATTATTTTTGTTGTATACACACCCCTCTTGCGAATTGTCTCAGCT
>NZ_BAAGGP010000124.1:0-5619 GCF_054658615.1 Pseudolactococcus yaeyamensis | reverse complement strand
TGAAGTGGAGAAAGCCACTTTACAAGCACAATTGCAAGAGGCGCAGGCACAACTGCAGATGTCTCAATCAGAGAAAGGAGGTGAGTGAAATGTTAGAGAATATAAGTGAATTCTATCTACCGATTGTTGTGATAGCTTGTTTAATCATTGGCTATTGTCTTAAAAAAATCGTGCCGATGGATAATAAGTGGATTCCAACAGTCTTAGCTATCACTGGTGCTGTTTTAGGTGTCATCTCAGCAGGATTATCATTGGAATCAGTCGTCTATGGTGCATTGAGCGGTCTTGCGAGTACAGGGCTGCATCAGCTATTTACACAAATTATCGAAGGGAAATCAAAATGACAAAAACAGTGCAAGAAGTAATCAATTTCTTATGGGCAAATAACACCTCAGGTGGTGTTGATATTGATGGTATCTATGGTAAGCAGTGCGTTGATTTGCCAAAAGCCGTGATGAATTTCTGCGGTGAGCAATCGTGGAATAAGGCACGTGGTGACGCTATGGATGTTGTCAGCAACTTAGTAGCTGACGGTGTTGCGACGTGGGAGCCGACAAGTCAAAGCCGTATCCGTGTTGTTTCAGGAACTGGTGGCGTGCTTGACCCAACATATGGACATATTTGGATTGAAGTTGACCAGACAATCTTTCAGCAACGCCCGACATCAGCAGTGCCAGTTGGAGCATTTGGTGCTTTTAATAATCGAAAAGTCGCATATTTAAAGTGCATTACAGCTGACAAAGCAGCCGTTGCCCCAAGTCCATCTACTAGGTCGACTGGAACTGTACAAGCAGGCACGTTGAATGTGCGAGATGCGCCAACTACAGGTGGAAAAGTTGTGGCTACCTACGCTAAGGGTGAGAAAATCTATAATTTAGCTTATGTTGGGGACAAAGACGGCTATTGTTGGTTTACCTATATGTCAACATCAGGTGCTAAGCGCTACGTGGCAGCAG
Organism: Pseudolactococcus yaeyamensis; assembly: GCF_054658615.1. NCBI lineage: Bacteria > Bacillati > Bacillota > Bacilli > Lactobacillales > Streptococcaceae > Pseudolactococcus > Pseudolactococcus yaeyamensis. The sequence continues at coordinate 4,663 of NZ_BAAGGP010000124.1, read as the reverse complement.
GTCGTGCCACTGGTAAAGCAGAAGCAGACGATTTCATTACTTTTTAAATTTGAATAAATGAAAAGAGCCTTTTGAGATGTTTTTTAGACATTTCAAAGGGCTCTTTTTTGCATTTAAAAGTTATTTTATATGGCGTAAAAATCAGAGTTTGTGAAATAAAAATTCTCATTCTTGATGAAACATTTTTCTCGTTCTTCGTGACGCGTTACACAAGGCAAGGAATTACCAACAAATTTGATTTTGATTACTTTACTTCTAATGGTACTCCCTTCAGCTTTTAGTATCTTTTCAAGTTTTTCAGTCAATTTAAACCGAGACATACAAGCAGGAAATGAGGGAAAATCGCTTGGTAGCCAAGTCATTGAGCGCAACGTAGATGACTTGTATTTACTTGCGACTAACAATTGGGAATGGGAGACGTCTTCTATCGTTAATGCACCTGAGTTGACAGAGGATACTGTTGTTAATTCAAGGCTAGAAATCAATCCTAAATATATTCAAGTGACAGACATCCTTGCCCCTGATAAAGTGCCAAACGGAGAAGTTTTAAAATATCGTATCAATGAATCGGAACAAGCAACAGAAAAAGAAGGGAGCCTAAAGGTATTTGGGAAGATTATTCAAATGTTTGATAATCGTTACTATCGCTATCGTGTGCATTGGCTACCCCTTTTTAGCGAGTTGATTATTTTCATTATCGCTATGACGATTTCTGCTTTCAAATTTTCCTTGATTATTTGGAAGATGATGGGGGATTATATGTTGCTTGCGGTTGGTGGCTATGCGGATATCCTTGGCTTATCACGAGTGAAGTTATTAGTACAAGAAATCTTAGGTTCACTGGGTTTAATTGTCTATATGCCTTTGTTATTCCAAGTTTTTACGATTTCACAAGAAATCATTCGCTCAAGCAACTTTAGTTTTTTCAGTTGGTTCTTTGCGACACTTGGTTCAGCCTATCTCTTGATAGACGGTCCCAATGGTTTTGCGAAAATTATGGGCATTGATGCAGGACTGAAAACGGCAGGTCAGCTATTTATGGGTGCGATGTCTGCGATTGGTGTGAGTAAAGTGGCAGGTGGTATCGGTCGAGCAGCATCTAACGCAGGCAAGAGTGTTGGTGGTGCATTAGCTAGTGGTGCAGGTCAACTTGGTTTTGCGGGCGCAGGTATGGCAGTAGAGGGAATGAGCCAAGGCATTGCGGCACTTGCGGAAAAACGAAAAGGTAAACAAGGCGATAAAGAGGCGCCATTTTCTGAAAATGAAGATAAGAAAAAAGAGAATCATAAGGGCAGTATCGCAGACCTTGCCAGCCAAGATTCGGATAAAGAAAACAAAACGCCAGATAATCAAAGTGATCCAGAAGAAATACGAGCAGGTCAACTGAATCAAGACGGTTTATCCCAAGATATAGGGGATGGACAAGCTCAACCTGATGATTTTGAAGGGGATAACACAAACACACCTGTCCCAATATCAGATGGTTTTGATAGTTTAATGGCTACAGCACCGCCAGAAGTTCAGAGTGAGCGAGATAATGCAAGCACTCCTGAAACACCAGTAGTACTCAGCTCGCCAATGGATGCCCAAGAAAGGCAAGGGAAACCCCAGACGATAGATAAGTCAATAGGTAGTCAATCAGAAGAAAGTGGCTCAGACGACCAAGCGGCTCCGAGCGGTAACCCGTTAGGAAACTATCTAAAAGAACGTGCTAATATTCGTGTCATGGGGCATGGCTTAGATGATTTCAGAAATACCAAGGGGCAACAAAGCCGTCGTAAAATGGTTGAATCATTCCGAAAAGGTCGTGAATCTGTCCGCTATGAACAAGATTTTCAAAGAAAAACAGCACAAGGCAGAGCGAGCTTGGAGGGCGAAGCCAATTTTAACATTATGAGTCAGGAAAATAAAAATTTATATCAGGATAAAGAAACTCGACAAGCCAGACAGGCACGAGAAAATCTATTGAGAAAAACGAGAAAGTAGGAAAAAGAGATGTTTGAACGTCCCACACACTTAGTCGATAAAGCAACAGGTTTCGGCACTTACAGCTTTCAAGATTTGATTATCTTGATTGTCTTACTGGTTATTGGTTTTCAAGTTTTGGCAGAAATGATTTATCCACCTTTGAAAACTATATTTTGTTTGGTTTATGTGGTGTTAGTCTTATTTTGGTTTTTACCAAGCCGAACTTATCCACACGCCAAAAATTTTGAGGTTGCCTTTGCGCTTTTGAAAAGAAAAGATGAAGTCTATTGTCATGAAGATATTGAAAATACGAGAGGTAACCTATGATTGATGAACAGGTATTGTTGAGTAAAAAAATTAAGAAGAAACAGAAATGGCAGGTTAAAAAGAACAAATCTCAAAAGAAAAAGAATTCAAAACGAGGGAAAAGACAGTTTGATTCTGCCTTGTCAAGCATGTTTCCGATTAGAGTTGAATCTGATTTTATCGTTACACGTGAGGGAGTGACCGATATTTTCCGATTGGAAAATTTTGCGATACGAAAAGAACCTCAACATATTCAACAGGAGGCAATTCGCTCGCTTATTCAGTTGTTTAGAGGCGTGAAAGTTGATGTTAAAATTTTTCTCAAAACTTTTGATGTCAAAACACAAACGCAACAAGATTACTTGAATAGACGAAAAACGTTAGGTGAGCTATCAAGGGAAGGACAAGAACTTTCGAGTATTTATTTGAAAGAGTTAGTCATGTCTGAACAAAGTATGCCACAAGAAATTTCCTATTTTCAATTGTTTGCGAAAGATGAGGTAGAACTCACACGTGCTAGATTTGATTTGGATACGGCATCAAGTCTGTATACAAATATTAAACCTCTAACTGTAGCAGAAAAGAAAGCCTTCTATTATGAATTGCATAATATAGGAGAAACTGCACCGACGATGAGCAATAAAGTCAGTCAAAAGGAAGCTTTAACTAAGGATGGTTGTGACCTTGATTTCATGCGCAGTATTCAGCCAGAAGGTGGGATTCGTAAAAAGGGGGATTACTTTTTACAAACCAGTCGGGGCTATCAAGGGTGCATGAAATTACATGAATGGTCAACAAAATTTGATTTCTTTTATGGCGCATCTATCTTTCGTCACACAAATATTATGACAACGATTGACTTACTGCATCGTGAAAAAAGTGAAGTGTTAGGTGGTATGAACCGCACACTAAACGATAAAAAACGTTCTAAGCCTAAGGATGAAATTGATAGGAAACAACTTCAAAAAGAAACACAACTCCTAGACAGCATCTTGGAAGATGTCGTGAATGGCAATGAACAAGTCAAGGAAGTTATGGTACGGTACTATTTAGTAGGAAAAACCAAAGATAAGATTTGGGAGCAGGCTGAGGCTGTGAATAGTCGTTTACAGCCACTCGGCTATAAGGCAAGTTTCTGTGCGGGACGTTTCCTTATTAAATAAGGCGAAAGCTTTAATATAAATGGGATAACGGCTTGAAGTTAGGCTTGACCTAATATTAATAAGCTGTGAAAGGTTTATTCTGATAGTTCAAATGATAGGGTAACGCCTTGAAGGGACTAAGCTAATATGGCTCACGGAGCGACTCAACTTTGAAACGAAGTCGTGGGAAGCGAGCTAACATATGATGTACTGTCTGCTAAAGCTACTGTTAAATTCCAAGCCCTCGTCAGGTAAGGTCAGTAGATAAGCAAAAGCGAGGTGGCGGCACACGCAGACAGAGTTATGGCTGTATCATAATATGGTGAGAATGTGTGAAAATCACTGACGAACTTGCGAATGTAAATGTCGAGATAGCTAGCGAGATAACCTCTCGTGCTGGTTGACATACCAGAATTGATGAAGAAGTACGCAAAGCTATAGAAACGGCAACGTACTTTGAAGTGTTACAGGCACTTGATTTCATCACGGCATAAAGTAAGCACCTAAGTTATGATGATACTAGGAATAAACCAACGTTCAAAAACTGGCGCACAATGCGAGGGTTCAAAGACCCATCTGAGTATTGGGAGCTGTTGGGGGAGTCTACAGAAAGGTATTTGTAGAAAGAAAGACAGTTTGGCGAAGTAAAGTAGGGCGACAAGCAATGAGGATTCTGTAATGGAATTGGAGCGAAGAGCCTAAGTCAGTTTATACCAATAAAATTCCTATCAATTCTAATCTACTCAAGGATTCGCTTATGACAAAAAAGAAAGTCATCTGCTTATCAAAGGAGGTGGTTTAGACCTTGACGATTCAACATAAAGGAACTGTTAAAAATGCAAGTCTAAGACATCTTGAATACTACGGTTTTCAGGAGAAATTAGATACCTTGCATGAACAATCCAAAAATGGAGAAAGATTTCAAAATCTAATGGAGCTAATTGTGTCAAAAGACAATATTATGCTCGCTTATCGGAATATCAAGTCTAACAAAGGCAGTCAAACGCCCTCTGCGGACAAACAGACGATAAAAGATATTGAACAACTATCAAAAAAACAATTTGTTAATAAAATTCAGAAAGAGTTTCAACACTACAACCCACGCACAGTAAGGCGCAAGGAAATTCCCAAGCCCAACGGTAAACCCCGTCCGCTTGGTATTCCCTCAATCTGGGACAGAATGATACAACAATGTATTCTACAAGTCCTAGAGCCGATATGTGAGGCGAAGTTTATAAATGATAGCT
>NZ_BAAGGP010000123.1:0-5748 GCF_054658615.1 Pseudolactococcus yaeyamensis | reverse complement strand
CGCGGATCTGTGACGCTTTCTAAATACGCGTAGATTTCGTACATCATGAACTCCCTTAATAGCTTTTCTTTTACTTTAACATAAATAGAGATACTAGGGAACTATTTATTTCATGCGTTTGTCGTGATTTTATTTTTAAATTACCTAACTATAATAAAAAGATATCTTGCTTTTAACCTGCACAAATTGTTCTTTTATAAGGTATAATAAATATTAAATAAGAATTGTGAGGTCACTTAAAATGAAAGCAAAACTCCAAGGCCAATGGGCTGAACTCCTGAACCACGAGCTTCAAAAAGACTACATGCGAAACTTGAGTCGTTTTATTGCGATGGAAAGTTCAAGCAAAAATGTCTTTCCACCAAAGGAACTGATTTTCAATGCGCTCAATTTCACTGATTATCCTCAAGTAAAAGTTGTGTTGCTTGGTCAAGATCCTTATCACGGAAAAGGACAGGCAATGGGTTTAAGTTTTTCTGTCCCTAAAAATACGCCACTTCCGCCGTCCTTACGCAATATTTACAAGGAAATTTCTGAAGAATTTGAGACGCCAATGCCTGTAGTTGGTGATTTGACAACTTGGGCTAAACAAGGGGTATTGCTTTTAAATACCGCACTCACAGTTGAAGAAGGAAAAGCAAATTCCCACGCTCAAAGAGGATGGGAGATTTTCACAGATAAAATCGTTTCTCTCTTAAATGAGCGTAAGCAGCCGATTGTTTTTCTCCTATTAGGTCGTCCTGCGCAATCAAAAACGAAGCTCATTACAAATCAACAGCATAAAATTGTCACTGCTCCCCACCCCTCACCGCTTTCTGCACATCGCGGTTTTTTCGGAAGCGATGTGTTTATCAAGGTCAATCAAGCGCTTGAAACATTTGATGAGACACCGATTGATTGGTTAAGTGTCATGCGCTAACCTACCAAACGATACTCTAAAAACAAAAACCTACACTTTTATAACATTAAGCGTAGGGCTTTATTTTCGATTCTTCAATTTAAACTATCATTCATAAATATTGCCTAAAGCAACTTCAATGCTTCGATTTTCAACATTAATCTCATCAATTTTCAAAATCGATTTATAATCAGAAATCAGACGTTCACCCTTAAACGGCCCTTCTGCAAATACTGCAACTCCTGCAAGGAAACAGTCGAACTCATGGACCAGAGACTTCATCCCATTCAGTGTACCGCCGCCCTTCATGAAATCATCGACAATCAGCACGCGTTGTCCCGGCGCAAGAGAGCGCTTGGACAGGGTCATATTCTCGACCTTAGAGCTTGAACCTGACATGTAGTTGACATTGAGAGTCGCCCCTTCCGTCACCTTAGGATCGCGTCTGACGATGACAAACGGGACTTCTAGGATACTACTGACCGCTTGGGCAATGGGAATGCCTTTTGTGGCAATGGTCATGATAGCATCAATTTGTGTGCCGACATATTCGTGGGCGATGATTTTGCCGATTTTATTGAGATTTTTTGGACTACCTAAGATATCCGAGAGGTAGATATACCCCCCCGGCAAAATGCGATTACTCTCTGTCATCAGGTCTGCAATTTCTGATGCAATAGCTTGAGAATTTTCGTCAGAAATCGCAGGAGTAAAGATAACCCCACCAGAAACGCCAGCAAAGGTTTCAACCGTGCCGACTTCTGTTTCGTCGAAAATGCGTTTGATGATGACTAAATCTTCAGAAATAGATGATTTAGCTGCCTCGTATCGCTCACTAAAAAAAGATAGGGTTGTGAGTTTTCTGGGATGATTTAATAAGTAGTTGGTAAAATCGACCAATCGTTCACTTCTTTTCATACTGTAACCTCTTTCACTAACTGGCATTTATCAGTTTTTTTGAATTAGCCATCTGTCATATCTCTAATGCCGCATGACATCGCTTCATCTTCTATTATATCAAAAAAACACGAACAATTAAAATTGTTCGTGTTTTCTGCTTAAGATTAACCTTGATTTTTCTTGATGATTGCTTCTTGTACTGATTTAGGCACATCTTCATAATGGTCAAATACCATCATGAAAGTACCACGTCCTTGTGTAGATGAACGAAGTGTCGTTGCATAACCAAACATTTCAGCAAGCGGAACAAAGGCATGAACGATTTGGCTGTTACCATGCGCTTCCATCCCTTCAACACGACCACGACGAGCTGTGACGTGACCCATGATATCCCCAAGATTTTCTTCAGGAACAGTAACGGTTACTTTCATCATTGGTTCAAGGATAACTGGGTTCGCTTTAGGTGCTGCAGCTTTCAAAGCGTATGATGCTGCCACACGGAAAGCCGTTTCATTTGAATCGACATCATGGTATGAACCATCGTAAAGTTTCGCTTTAACGTCTACAAGTGGGTAACCAGCAAGGACACCATTTTGCATCGCTTCTTCCAAACCTTTTTCAACGGCTGGGATGTATTCACGAGGTACCACACCACCAACGATAGCATTTTCGAATTCGAAACCTTTACCTTCTTCATTTGGTGTGAACTCAACCCAAACGTGACCGTATTGACCTTTACCACCTGATTGACGAACGAATTTACCTTCGGCTTGTGTTACAGGCGCACGGAATGTTTCACGGTATGATACTTGTGGCGCACCAACATTGGCATCAACATTGAACTCACGACGCATCCGGTCAACGAGGATATCCAAGTGAAGCTCACCCATACCAGCAATCAGTGTTTCACCAGTTTCAACGTTTGTTTCAACGCGGAATGATGGATCTTCTTCAGCCAATTTTTGAAGGGCAACACCCATTTTATCTTGGTCTGCTTTAGATTTAGGCTCAACCATGACTTGGATAACTGGTTCTGGGAATTCGATAGATTCAAGAATAACTGGGTTCTTTTCGTCTGTCAATGAGTCACCAGTCGTTGTGTCTTTCAAACCAACAGCGGCAGCGATATCACCCGAATAGACATCGTTGATTTCGTTACGTGTGTTGGCGTGCATTTGAAGGATACGTCCGATACGTTCGCGTTTGCCTTTTGAAGCATTTAAAACGTATGAACCAGCTGACAAGACACCTGAGTAAACACGAAAGAATGTCAAACGACCTACGAATGGATCAGTCATAACTTTAAAGGCAAGAGCTGCAAACGGTTCTGAATCATCAGCATGACGTTCAGTTTCTTCACCGTCAGGTGTGATACCCTTAATCGCTGGAACATCAGTTGGTGCTGGCAAGTAGTCAACAACCGCATCAAGCATCATTTGAACACCTTTGTTCTTGAAGGCAGAACCTGCAAGCATTGGGTAGAATTCAACGTTGATTGTCGCTTTACGGATCGCAGCTTTCAATTCAGCTTCGCTGATTTCTTCGCCTTCAAGATATTTCATCATGATGTCTTCATCAGTATCAGCAACGGCTTCAATCAATTTAGCACGCCATTCTTCAGCTTGCTCACGGTATTCTTCTGGAATTTCTTCGTCAAGAATATCTGTCCCAAGGTCATTTGTATAGACTTCGGCACGCATTGTTACTAAGTCGATAATCCCTTCGAAGTCTTCTTCAGCTCCGATTGGAATTTGGATTGGGTGAGCGTTTGCGTTCAAACGGTCATGCAGTGTCGACAATGAGTAGAAGAAGTCTGCACCGATTTTATCCATTTTGTTAGCAAATACGATACGTGGTACACCGTATTCAGTTGCTTGACGCCAAACTGTTTCAGTTTGTGGTTCAACACCTGATTGGGCATCCAATACCGTTACCGCACCGTCAAGTACACGGAGTGAACGTTGTACTTCGATTGTGAAGTCCACGTGACCCGGTGTGTCGATGATGTTGATACGTGTGTCATGCCATGCCGCTGTTGTTGCCGCTGATGTGATGGTGATACCACGTTCTTGTTCTTGGGCCATCCAGTCCATTTGCGAAGCCCCTTCGTGGGTTTCACCAATTTTGTGGATTTTACCAGTATAGTAAAGTACACGCTCAGTCGTTGTTGTTTTACCAGCGTCGACGTGAGCCATGATACCGATGTTACGAGTGTTTTCAAGTGAAAATTCGCGTGCCATTGTATAGGTCTCCTAATATATATATGTTTGAGTAAAAAACACTAGGAAGGCAGGTCGCCCACCTAGTATTTTTCTTGAGTTACTTTGTTTAATTTTTCTCAGTTGGGCGCTCACAGTAGCATGGTTAGATGATGCTATGAGAGACTGCTAATACAACCTTAGCTTTTCTTCGAAAAGGTCGCTGTAGCGACGTTTGCTTCGCAAACCCCAAGACTTATCGGAAAGAAAATTTCTCGCATTTGGTACGCTTCGCGGGGCAAATGCTGTGAAATTTTCTTACCAACGGAAGTGAGCGAAGGCACGGTTAGCCTCTGCCATTTTATGTGTGTCTTCACGTTTTTTGACAGCAGCACCAGTGTTGTTAGCTGCGTCCATGATTTCTTTAGCTAAACGGTCTTGCATTGTATGCTCACCACGTTTGCGAGCGATTGTTACCAACCAACGCAAACCAAGTGTTACACGACGTTCTGGACGTACTTCAACTGGGACTTGGTAGTTTGACCCACCAACACGGCGAGCGCGAACTTCAAGAACTGGCATGATGTTTTCCATTGCTTGTTCAAATACTTCGATAGCTTCTGTTCCAGTCGCTTCTTTGATTTGTTCAAAAGCGCCGTAAACGATACTCGCTGAAGTACCACGTTTACCATCAAGCATAACGCGGTTGATAAGGCGAGTGACTACGACTGAGTTATAAAGTGGATCTGCCAAAACTTCACGTTTTGGTGCACGATTTTTACGCATTTATCTTATCTCCTTTCAGATTATGCTTTTGGTTTTTTAGTACCGTATTTAGAACGGCCTTGTTTACGATCTGTTACACCTGCAGTATCAAGCGCACCACGAACGATATGGTAACGTACCCCTGGCAGGTCTTTTACACGTCCACCACGAAGTAATACCACGCTGTGTTCTTGTAAGTTGTGACCGATACCTGGGATATAAGCTGTTACTTCAATCAGGTTTGACAAACGCACACGTGCGAATTTACGCAAAGCTGAGTTGGGTTTCTTAGGTGTCATTGTCCCAACACGAGTAGCAACCCCTCGTTTTTGTGGTGAGTTTGTTTTCGTTTGAACTTTTTTACGGCTGTTGAAGCCAACGTTCAATGCTGGAGCAGTTGATTTAACAACTTTTGATTTACGCGGTTTGCGAACCAATTGGTTAATAGTAGGCATTTCTTGCTTGCTTTCAGAAGTTTATTTTGACTGACGTCAACAAGCGACAATAAACTTGAAAGCATTCCTTTCGTTTTTTCGTTTTGGGTGTGTCGGTATATGGTCGCTTACGCCAAGTTCCGACAAGAAGTTTGGATACTACATGTTAAGATACTGAGGACGGTGCGCCTAGCGCAAACTTCCGTAGAAAATTAGGATTCTTCCGTAAACAAGCATAGCTTGTGTGGAAAAAAACAGCTATTTCCTATAGGTAGTTTGTCCGAAGTTCAGTTACTCGACAACATGCTCCTTTTGTTTGACCAAATGAAAAAGTACCGTTTATCAGTTTATCATATAGAAAACGGCTTGTCAACCCTTACCCCCTCACGGCCACGGTCGTTTCATAAATTAGTCTTGTTCAATAAAGGCTTCCATACCGACGACGATTCGGTTGAATTGATAGATTTGATTGAGTTCTAAGATTTGATTTTTAATCTCAGAGGCTCCCTCAATATCATTTGCGACAGAACCGTTGACAAGGATGTGAAGTGCG
>NZ_BAAGGP010000122.1:0-5825 GCF_054658615.1 Pseudolactococcus yaeyamensis | reverse complement strand
GCGTGTCATGGTCGCCTGCGCTGAGATTGTTAGATTTATCAGCGTTGTTTCCGACACCTGATTCCGTGATTGGCGCATTTGTCTTTTCGACATCGATAGAAGGCTCTGGCTCACGGATACCTTTATCCGTAAATGTCAGTTTAGAAAGACTAATGAAAGGCGTGCTATCTGTAATCGTGCCACCTTTTGAACCTGAGATAGATGTGTTAGCTTTCCCAGAATTATCTGATTGATAGAATTGGCGTTTAGAGAATGGTTTTGAACCATCTTCGTTATAACTAGCCGTTATCGTCACGACATCTGTTTTAGTGTCCGTCGTCATATGGATATAAATATCCTTAATCAACTCATAGCCTTCTGGCGCTGTTTCAGGGTCTTCTGACATCTGCCATGCGCCGTATTCAAGAAGGGTTTCTCCATAGCCGTCCATGTCATCTTTGATGCCTGTCGTCACAACTTTAGGGTCAGCTTTTGTGCCTTTCATCGGTGTGAAAATGAAATTGATATCGTTGTAGCCTGATTCTGCCGATTCCCCTGGTATTTCAACTAATTTTTGGAAATTGATTTTAGCCTTAATCAGTTGGTCTTGAGATTTGGTGTTAGGCGTGACGATATTAGTCGTCTGGTCATCTTTTTTAGCGATTTCAAAGGCATGCTTGTTCGGGTCAAGCGCATAGCCTATCGGCGCATCAACTTCACGCCAATAGTATTTACCGATTGTTAGGTTACCTACTGCGACCGATAGCTCTTTGGCATCAACCTGTAAGACAAGGTTATCGCCGATAGTGACCAGTTTGCCATCCGCATAGTAAGAAGCTACTTTTTTACCTTTGAGAATGGTAAAAGGGGATTTTGCGATGTCATTTTGTTTGACAGCTTGGTCTTGTTTATGAGGCGCTGAACCTACCGCATCATCGCCATAAAAAAGTTGATATTTGGTTTTGGACATATCGCCTTGACCACGAGAATCAGTTGCGTTTGTCTCTTTGTCCGTTTTATCTAACTGATTTTGACCTTTAACCTCTTGGTTCGTCCCAGTCGCTGTACCATAGACAACTTCTGTTTTGTTGTCTTTCCACGTCAAGGTCACTTCGACAGGTTTAAAGGTATTGACAAAACCAGCACTAGCTTTAGTTTCTTCAACCTTATACTTGCCAAGGGGGAGATTTTTAACGGTAAATTTGCCTGCTTTATCCGTCTTAGCAGTGTAAGTCTTACCGTCTGTCAGGCTTGTGAGTTTAAATTCATTGCCTTCCAGACTGTAATGCGCATGCCACATGTCAGAACCAGACTCAACACCCGTTTTGGTGACTGAAATCTCGCCTAAAACTGGTTTATTTTCAGTTGCGGCTGTTGTGGTGACAATCTCTGTCGCATTGTCTTTCCAAGTCAAAGTCGCATGATAAACCGTTGGATTATAAACTTGACCAGTCGCAGCTGTCACTGAACTTTCAATTTCTTGCACGTCATAGTCGCCTAGTGGCAAGTTTTTAGTCGTTGCGTTTCCGTCCTTGTCTAAGATCACTGTATCGGTGTATTTGCCATCTGTCGACTTCACTTGATACTTAATACCTGCGAAACTATAAAGGTTGTTAGGAAGCGTTTTTCCATAGCCTACGAGCGTTTTAGAGATTGTGATTTTCCCCATAACGGCTTTATTATCCACTTTAACAGTCGGCCCTGCGCTGCCTGTTTTGCCTGCGACGACGGTTACCTTATAGGATTTGGTATTAGCTACCTGACCTGTCGCTGCAGTGACTGAGTTGGCACGTTCTTTGACGGTGTAGTCGCCTGCTTTAAGTTTAGGACTTTCTACAGGTTTACCGTCCGCAGGGATTGTGATGTCGCCCACGTCCTTGCCTGCGCTATCAAAAATATCAAAGATAATCGGTTTGAAACCATAGTGATTATTGGGCATTGTATCGCCATAATCAAGCAAAGATTTGTCTAGTGTGAAAGTCCCCTCGAGGTTCAATTCAAACCACAGCTTACCAAACAAGGCAAAAACAATATCCGCATGATCGCCTTGACCGTCTTGATAAGTATAGATAACTCCTGATGAATTAAAGCGTTTCAGTACAACATAAGAGTTGTTCATCAAAAGTGCTGAATCTGTCACACTTGCGCCGTTTGAGGTTGAGCGCAAGCCGTTACCTGAAACAGACAAAGCAGTGTCAGGCGATACGATGTAGCCGATAGCGCCGTTAGCGCCAACCTCAGCCAATTGGTTAGCATCGACGTCGCTGACTTTCATGGCGACGAGAAGTTCATCGTTAGGAATCGCTTGTCCATTATCAGAGCGGACAAGCGATACATTAGTCATCACTTTTTCGATGAAACCAACCATTGAACCGTCGCCAACAGCGCCGCCACTGCCACCACCATTTTCCGACTGTCCACTACCTGAGCTATTGCCCGAGGCAGGTGTGACCGCACCGATTGTGATTGTGCCACCTTGGTTCTTAATGGCAAATATGGCATCCTCGTTAGTTTGACCGTCAGCCCCGTGGGCAATACCATTATTGGTAACTGCCAACGATACAGGAATATTTTGACCTGTATTGATGTCTTTTATTGTCCCAACATTTTGAACAATAAAAAAATCGCCTTTATTGATGTGAATGGCTTGGTCGCTAGGCAGAAAACCATCATTGCCTAAGAAAAATCTAGCAGCAGAACCAAAACTATCAAGGTTTTGCCCATTATAGAGCGAAGTATTCCCCTGCCAAGAAATATTGTCAGCGATATACTTGACACCGTCCGTGTTGGTATCTTTTAAGAGACCATTGACAGTCGCTTGAAAGCTCGCCGAGGACATGTCATTGGACTGCGCCTTGACGACAGGCTTGCCGTTGATTATCCCGATTTGTGTGCCATTGACGATTTCCGCCATGGCGGTCATCGGTAGACTACCAGCGACTAGCATGAATAGACTGGCGATATAGAGCCAAACTCTACGTTGCCGTCGCTGATTTTTGAACTTGTGTTTGTTCACAAAATCTCCTTTCTGAAGATAAAAAAAGAGAAACCTGTCAAAGATTTCTCATGCTTAGTTTAACGACTTTTCGGTCAGGTTATGTTTAAAGTTTTAAGTCCAAAAACAATTTTTGAACAAAATTTGACAATAAATTTCAAAAAGTGGTATAATGAGTTTAGCGAAACGTTATTAGATTGAACTTCAACACAGATACCCCAGAGACGGCAATCTCTGGGGTATCTTTTTTCACTAGATGCGACTACTAGCGTGTGGCTTGTTTGAAGGGCACGCCTTAATTATCATCTTTCTCGTCAAGCCAACGAGCAACCAGCATTGAGACGAGCTCAATGACTAGACCGACTAAAATCGGGATAATAATTAACGTTATTAGACTATATATCACTTCAACACCTCCTCCTATGTTGCGACATAGTAAGGTAGCGAGCCCAAAGATTATTATAGCATAAAAAATAGCTAGTTTAATCACAATTTCGACAATAATTAAAAGGCAACCATTTTGAGATTGCCTTTTTCAATATTATAAATTATTTAGCCCAAGGAGAATTAGATCCTTGCGTGTAGTCTCTCTGGCTCGCCTCATACTCAGCCTTATCCAATCCTTCTTGTGACCAATCAGTCGGCGTACCGCCACCACCAGTTGGTTGTGCAGGCGCAGGGGCTTGAGGGGTTGAGGCTGTATAAGCAGGTTCAGTATAGCCTGGTTGTGCGTAACCTTGTTCAGTTTGCGCCTGTTCTTGCGCCACAACTTGTGCTTGTTGTTCCGCCTGCGCTTGTTCGGCTTGCGCTTGAGCAGTTTTTTCTGCTTCAGCTTTAGCCTTAGCTTCACTCTCTGCTTTTGCTTTGGCATCTGCTTCAGCCTTAGCTTTCGTCTCAGCCTCTTTTTTAGCAGCTAACGCTTTGAGTTTAGCCTTGTTTTCAGCCTCAAATTTCGCTTTCTCTGCAGCCTTTTTCTCTTTGGCTTTTTTATCCGCCGCAAGTTTTTCTTGCTTAGCCTCAGCTTTTTTTGTCGCAATATTTTTGTTGTGTACGGTCACACCAGCACCTAAGCCGATCAAGGCTAGGACTACGACACCTGCAACAATACGTTGTTTCAACGTTGTATTTTGAATTCTTGTGATCAAGTTCATGTTTTCTCTCCCTTTATTAATTATTTCCGACGATAACTAGCGGCATAGTTTTATAAAGCACCAGTTCATATTTAGGATGCCCGTTTCTACGTATCCGCTCACGTAATTCAGACATCCAGAACTCGTCATCTAATCCAAGTCTAGTCAACGACCTACCATATACTAAGCCACTAAATGGTATCGCACGCCTTTGTTCTCGCTTAAGGTGTTCTATCACCTTATCTAGCTCATTTGTTAGTGCCATTTCTTACCTCCATTCTATCATATTTCTAGCTTATCTTTGGTGTAAAAGTATCATTTTATATAGAAAACTATACTTTTTTACTATATTTTTAGGAATTTTACTCATTGCTTTCAAGTATTCTGAATAGGTGTACTTATCCATTTTCACCATCTTTCATTATTTTATCGCCGTTTTAGGTTTCGTCTGGAAGATGAAAAAGAAGAAATCATCGTCAGAGGTATTATCATTGACACGTTTAAGCTCATCTTCGTTCATTTCCCAAGTCATCAAACCATCTTTTATTTTTAACGTGCCTTTGTCAGTCACGTCTTTACTGTCATGAACAACACATAGACCAACTAAATCTTTTTTCAAGTACTCAGTGTTTCGTGTTGTCAGACCTGTTTTCGAATCATAGTCATACCTAAAAGAATCTACATTTGATTGAAGGGCTGATAGACCTTGTTTCTCGAAATCCATAGCAGTTGAAAATTTAATTTCTGTATAATGCTTAGTATCAAGAGCTCTCAAACTAAGCTCTGTAAAGAGAAATTTATCAAATTGAACTTCTTTTTTATCGCTGGTTTCTTTGGCATCAGGGTCAAGCGTGTAGGTTTTACTACCAAAAACTTCTGATTGGTTTTTAGCATCTGTAAGTATATCAGCCACTACTTTCTTTCCTGGTGTCTCGTACTCTGGTAGAAAGTGTTGTCCCTTAGTAATCTTTGTCATGTTGCGTTCTTCCACAAACTTGATGAAATGAGTAGGCTTAAAAAGAAAAACTACCACTAGACCAAGGACAACTATTATCAAGAGGAATAAAATTTTTCTTCGTAGTACTCTAAAAATAAGATTTAAACTATCCAATGCCTAGCTCCCTTCATTTTTCCAACTAACAGTGACCATATTATCTATATCAGTTATTTTGTAGCCTAGTGATTCAAGTCTTGTACGCCCTTCTTTTGATGTACAGTAATCATTAGCTTGAACAGTTGTTGTTGAATCAAACATTTTAATACCATCACTTTCTATGTCATTAAATTTACGACTTGCATTCTCTAAAATATAGGCACAATCTTTGTCTACATTTCAGAAAATACAAGTATGACCTATATTTTCTGAGGCTATCAGTCGATGTCTAAACTCAGTTGATCTGGATCCTCGAGTAAAGACTGAGATAGATTTCTTTGATTGTGGTTCAAATGGCTTTCGCCATACTGTTGCACGCTCTCAGCAACAATCTCTGTGATTGATAGACCTGTCACGGCTTTCAGTATCATCAGTTGTTTGTGTGTTTCCACAGTCACTTTGATACTTTTTGTCGCCGCTTTTTTAGGTGCCTCATTAGGGGTAGAAAATTCTACTTTTCTACTTCCAGAAATCGCCTCTCTGTTTTTCTTCTTTCTAGGTTTTTCAGCTAAATATTTTGTTAAATCCGCCATTATGCTGCCTCCAATCGTTCTAATATTTTGGTGAA
>NZ_BAAGGP010000121.1:0-5961 GCF_054658615.1 Pseudolactococcus yaeyamensis | reverse complement strand
AGCTGAGACAATTCGCAAGAGGGGTGTGTATACAACAAAAATAATTGAGAACAAAACGCTCTAACTCCTTATATCACAAGGCGGAATAGTGTTTTTCTGATTTTTAACTGTCAAACTCGGGATTATATCAAAAAATATAAGAAAACGCTTCACCTGTGCGCAGATCAAGCGTTATTTCAACCGAAATGTTTGCCTTTAAAATTTTGACCAATCGTCGTCATCATCAAAAGGTGTCACATCCTTCATTTTTTTGTTTTGTGTTGGCTTGTCTCCAGGCCATTGTGAAAATCCAGAAAAATCCTGTTTATTTTTCCATTCATTTCGAGTTGGTCGTGGCATGACAAAAGCTGCAACGATATAAATTAGCAAGGGTGTGCCATATCCCATCAAGACAAGGACTACATAGACAAACCGAACAATGGTGATCACATCCGAACTCCAGCCAAAGTACTCGCCAATACCGCCAATCACACCTGAAACCTTTTTATTGGTTCTTGATTTTGTCAGTTGCTTACTCATGACTTTGATTTTCCTCACTTTCATCGTCTGGTTCTTTTTCCAAAATTGTATCAAATTTTGAGTTATCACCTTCTGGAATAATTATCGGTTCCGACTTTTCTGTTGATTCTGTTATCCCTGTTTTTTCAGTTATTTCACTCTGCTCAGTCGCTTGCTCTGGTACACTTTCTTCTTGAACCGGTACGATTGGTGCTGTTGCAGGCTCTTGATAGGCTACCTCACCATCTTTTAGCCAAATACTACCCGTATTAGTTGCAATATCCAATGTCAAACTATTGGTTGCTGTTCTAATCAAGGCAGCACCATTTTTAGTAATTTCAAGCGGATTATCAAGTGCAATCCGTGTTTTGTACTTGCCAAATGTCGTTTTGACATAACCGACAACACCAATGTTTTCAGGTACTGAAATTTTAACATCTCCGTTGACATTTTTGACCTTAAGATTTTCGGCGTTAATAGCGGTAGCTGTCACGACAACTTCTCCGTTGACATTGGAAATATCAGCTGTTTCAAAGTCTGCCGCAACTCTAACTTCTCCGTTGACCGCTTTCACAGTAACCGTTCCAAACACACCACCCTTGACACTCAAATCGCCATTAACTTTTTTAACGTTCAAATCTTCAGCAACTAGATTTTCAAGATTAACAATGCCATTGACCACATCAAACTTTGCATTTTCAATCTGACTAGTAGCGAGTGTGATCGTCATCTCAACAACAATCCGTTTGCTCTTCACATCAATGTTCAACTCGCCTTGTTCAAGTTCGATGACAACATTGTCACGTAGAAACTCGTCCACAGCTTCCTCTGCCACACCACCATAAACTTTATAAGTTGTTTCGACAATCGTTTTTTCAACGTCCTTTGTAACCACTGTTACATCGCCAGAAGTTGCTGACATCGTGATGTCTTTAATGCCGCCTTCAAAAGCCCTATAGTCTGATTTGGTTACATATTTCAGACTTGGGAACCCGTTACTGAAGTCAACATTGTTATCAACAGATTTTTTAGCAGATTGGAAGAAACTTTTCATTAAGTAACCTGCTTGATTGACAAACTGTTTCACCGCTTCTGATGAATCTATTTGATAGCCATCTTTATCAATTTGCTGCCCTGCCCCACGACCAGCAGTGTCGTTATCAAGACCTGCTTTTTCAAGCAACTCGATAGCTTCGCTTTCAGTAATGATGCCCTTACGCATCAAATCCATTATTCTTTCTTTTTGATTATTCATATCGTCACACTTTCTTTTAAGTCTGTTTGGTATCGGTTGCGCATCTATTGCGCCATCCGATACATGGCTGTATCTGAGTTATACGAGTAGATAATCTTACCTACATCCTTATTATCTCATTTTCAAGTCAAAAAAAAATCAGGCCTAAGTCTGATTTTTCTTTTAACTTTTTACTTAGCTTCAAAACCTTCAGTGGCTGTTTCAGGGAATTTTAACTCGACAATGCTAGCACAGTGATCACAAAGCTCAGCTAAGTGGGCATTGGCATTCGTGCCAACTGTTTCATCAATCCGACGGCAACGTTGACACACACCACCGACAGCATGGTTGACAGTAATCGCCATGTCGCCAATTTTCACAGCAGTTTCTGGCACTGTTTGGTCAGAGACGATAAATTCCGAAACGATGAGGAGCGTTGCGACATCTTCAGTCTCAGCAACAGTAGCTAAGAGCACTTTTGTTGCCTCATCTGGGTAAACCATGACACTAGCTTCCAGAGATTTACCGATGACTTTCTCATCACGCGCCATTTCCAAGGCCTTGTGGACGCCTGTTCGGAATTCAAGGAATGCTGACCAGAAATCGAGCATTTCCGCTGCATCCGAGATAAGCTCAGCAGACGGCATCTCAGTCAAGTAAGCATAGGCTTCCTCTTCTTGCTCAAGGTAAGTCCAAATCTCCTCAGCAGTATGCGGTACAATTGGCACCAATAATTTTGTCAATTTGACTAAAATATCATACATGACTGTCTGCATACGACGGCGATCAGCTGAATTTGCTGCTTCAATATAGACAATATCTTTAGCAAAATCAAGGTAGAAAGCTGACAAATCATTGGTCAAGAAATTGAAAATTGTTCGGTAAACTTCCATGAAATTGTAACGGTCATAGGCGTCACGAACTGCTTGAACGACTTGGTTCAAACGCACTAACAAGTATTTATCAGAACCTTTCAAGTTTTCAAAAGCAACTGCATCTTTTGCCTTGTCAAAATCTGATGTGTTGGCAATCAAGAAACGCAAGGTATTTCTGATTTTACGGTAGGCTTCTGATGTTTGACCAATCAAATCCATCGAGACACGCACGTCTGATGTGTTATCAACACTAGCCACCCAAAGGCGAAGAATATCTGCGCCGTATTGTTTGGTCACGTCTTTTGGTGCAATACCATTCCCTAATGATTTAGAGAATTTGCGACCTTTAGCATCTTGGACAAAACCTTGTGACAAGACGGCTTTATAGGGTGCAATACCGTTAACCGCAACAGAGGTTGTAATCGATGAGTTGAACCACCCCCGATATTGGTCAGACCCTTCTAGGTAGAGATCTGCTGGATAGGTCAATTCTTCACGTTGGTTCAGGACACCATGCCATGATGAACCTGAATCAAACCAAACATCCATGATATCCGTTTCTTTTGTAAATTCACCGTTTGGTGAACCAGAGTGTGTAAAGCCTTCTGGCAACAGGTCTTTAGCCTCACGTTCCCACCAAATGATAGACCCATGTTCAGCAAAAAGCTGAGCAATGTGTTCGGTCGTTTCAGGTGTGATGATGGCTGTACCATCTTCGGCATAGAAGATTGGCAACGGCACACCCCATGCGCGCTGACGGCTGATCACCCAGTCGCCACGGTCGCGAATCATGTTGTAAAGACGTGTTTTACCCCACGGCACAATCCAGTCAACGTTTTCAACTTCGTTCAAGATATTGTTGCGGAATTTGTCAATTGAGGCGAACCATTGTGGTGTGGCACGGAAAATCACTGGTTTTTTCGTGCGCCAGTCGTGTGGGTAGCTGTGGGTGAAGAATTCAAGTTTCAATAGCGCCTTGTTTTCTTCCAGCCATTCTGTAACTTTTTTATTCCCTTCATCGTAGAAAAGACCTTCAAGTCCTGGTGCTTCATCTGTATAGTAGCCGCGATCATCAATTGGAGAAAGCACACCGAGTTTGTATTTACGGCTGAAGAAATAGTCGTCTTCACCATGACCCGGTGCGACATGGACAAGTCCAGTACCAGAATCAAGGGTCACATATTCTGCGTTCATGACTAAAGTGTCACGGTCGTAGAACGGATGTTTAGCAACCATTCCGTCAAGCTCTGAGCCTTTGATGGTCTGGAGGACTTGGTAATCTGCCCACTCTAATTTCTCAGCAACTGTGTTAAGTAGTTCTGAGGCAATGACAAATTGACGGTCATTAACTGCAACAAGGACATAATCATAGTCAGGATGTGCAAAGATACCCAAGTTAGATGGGATGGTCCATGATGTTGTTGTCCAGATGACAAATTCTGTCTCTTCTGGCAAGAGACCTTTGGTATCTGTTGCTTTAAATGCCACATAGATGGATGCTGAACGAACATCTTGATATTCAATTTCAGCTTCTGCAAGCGAGCTTTCAGATGATGGTGACCAGTAGATTGGTTTCGCACCTTTATAAATATAGCCATTTTCAGACATTTTACCGAAAACACGGATTTGCGCTGCTTCAAATTCCGGCTGCAACGTGATATAGGGATTGCCCCAATCGCCTAAAACGCCTAAAGATTTAAACCCTTTACGTTGCAAGTCAACTTGCGTTAAAGCATAATCGCGACACATGCGAAGATATTCCGCACGATCAAGTTCTTTACGTTTGATGCCTTTTTTAGTTAGGACTTGCTCGATTGGCAAACCATGTGTATCCCAACCCGGTACGTAAGGCGCACGGAATCCCGCCATATTTTTATAACGGACGATGATATCTTTTGAGATCTTATTCATGGCATGGCCAACGTGGATATCACCATTAGCATAAGGCGGACCATCATGAAGGACAAATGATGGTTTCCCAGCATTTTTTTTCAAACGGTAGGCATAAAGATCCGCCTCATCCCACGTTTCTTGCATTTTTGGTTCTTTGTTAGGCAAACCAGCACGCATTGGAAAAGCTGTATTGCCTAGATTCAAGGTTTCTTTAATTTTCATATTCAGTTATGAGCTGACCGTGATTATTTATCGGTCGATGCTCAACACCTCACTTTCTTTGGTTTTAAATTGATGGATTATATTAAAAATTTTATCAGACTAACAGCACAGTTCTTTGTTGACTTAAAAGCAAAATAGGTAAAGCGTGGCAACCTTGGGGGTGTGTGCTGAAATCTAACGAAGACCTTCCGCAAGGGACGAAAAGCCGTGGTACCACCTAAACCACGAATATTCGTTTTAAATCCTGCATTACTAGGTGTTTAACGCCCCTTATCTGCGACTTGCTAACTTTTTGATAACTTCTCAAACAATTAGGTGTTTATTTAATTTTTGTACTGCCTTTTTAAATCTCTAACAGACTTAATTTCTCTGTTAGTTTTTGACTAGCATCGGGATAAAGATGCCCATAAGTTCCTAGTGTCATTTTAATATCATGATGTCCTAGGCGCTTTTGAATGACTAGCGGACTTTCGCCAATAGAAATTAACATTGAAGCGTGTGAATGCCGTAATGAGTGTAATTTGATAGGTTGTACATTCGCCTTTATCGACAAACACTTTAACCAAGCACTCCATAGACTATCACACATAAAACTACCGTCTATCTGACAAACATAAGCCATTGCACCGATAGTCCCCTGTTTCTCTCGCCATTCTAAAAGCATTTGTAGCGTTTTACCGTCAACGCCAATTCGTCGCCTACTAGCCTCTGTTTTGGGTGTTAAAAGTTGATTTTCAGTCTTACTGCGATAATACAACGTTTTTTCAATCGTTATCATCTGCTCTGAAAAATCAATCTGTTCCCAATTCAGCGCTAACATCTCACCAATACGCATACCTGTCATAAACAACAGGCGAAAACCTGTTGTTTGTAACATTTCTGTATGTGTGCTAAGCGGTAACGTTGCTTCAAACTGTCTGTACTCGTCCATCGTCCAAAACTCAATTTTTTTCTTTTGAGTTTCTCGCAATTTGCCGACTTTGCGCACCCAGTTTTCCGTCATGAGTTCATACACAATCGCACGTTCAAAGATAGAGCTTAAACCTGTCGTAAGCCGATTGACATAGCTGATACTAGCAGGTTTCCCTCGTTGTGTCTTTGTTTTTAACATGTATTGCTGAAAGGCGTGAATATCTAAGGCTGACAGTTCACTGAGTTTACGACCATGAAAATAAGTTAATTGTTTACGAAGATTAAAGCTCAAACTTGTAAAAGTTGAAATTTTAACTTGGGTTTCAT
>NZ_BAAGGP010000120.1:0-6096 GCF_054658615.1 Pseudolactococcus yaeyamensis | reverse complement strand
TAAC
Organism: Pseudolactococcus yaeyamensis; assembly: GCF_054658615.1. NCBI lineage: Bacteria > Bacillati > Bacillota > Bacilli > Lactobacillales > Streptococcaceae > Pseudolactococcus > Pseudolactococcus yaeyamensis. The sequence goes on along the minus strand of NZ_BAAGGP010000120.1, from coordinate 6,092 downwards.
GTATCTTTCATCTCGTGAATCTTCTATAATCATAAATTTTTCTTGTAGTGTCATATTGTTCTCCTAATGGCAGTGTAGCACTTTTGGTTAATTTTTCAAGACTAATTTATGAAACGACCGTGATGAAATGTAGGTAAATCTTGCAAAATACGTCTGACTGAGCTATAATAAAGATAGTATAGAAGAGAGCGGAGGTAGCTGTAAATTCGCATGATAGAAAAAGTGACAATTAAATACTATAGTTAGCGACTTTATAGCTACAGAGCTAGGAATGCCTAGAAACCCAAGGTGGTACCACGATATTGTCGTCCTTGAGCGTCCTTGAGCGTATATACTCACGTAACCCAATAAAGCAAACATTTTCGGCTATTTTCCGCCACTTCATCGTTGATAAGTATTGATGTACACCTGTATGTCATTGTCTCGTCGCCTTGAATTGACGGAAAATATCTCAAAAATTTTGTTTCCTTTCTTGAGTTAACTGAGTATATGTCTACACTCAAGGGCGTTTTCTTATAGGGATTGAAAGAGGTAAATAGCAAATATGAAACTACAAAGACCTAAAGGCACGGTTGATATTCTGCCCGGTGAGAGTGAAAAATGGCAATTTGTCGAAGCAACCATGCGTCGCGTTTTTGCGACTTATCGTTTTAGTGAAATTCGCACGCCACTTTTTGAACATTACGAGGTGATTTCGCGCTCTGTTGGGGATACGACAGATATTGTAACCAAAGAAATGTACGATTTTTACGACAAGGGTGATCGCCATGTGACTTTGCGTCCTGAAGGGACAGCGCCAGTTGTTCGCTCTTATGTCGAAAACAAAAAATTTGCGCCAGAAGTTCAAAAACCATTTAAAGTTTATTATACCGGGTCAATGTTTCGCTATGAACGACCACAAGCTGGTCGCCTACGTGAATTTCACCAGATTGGTGTTGAAAACTTCGGCTCAAAAAATCCTGCAACGGATGTTGAGACAATCGCTATGGCTAAAGCCTTTTTCGACCAAGTCGGTGTCAAAAATATCAAGCTGGTCATCAATTCATTGGGGGATAGTGAGACACGTGAACGCTACCGTGAGGCTCTGATTGCCTATTTGGAACAGCATTTGGAAAATCTCTCGGATGATTCTAAACGTCGTTTGCACGAAAATCCCTTGCGTGTTTTAGATTCCAAGGATAAACAGGACATCGCCATCGTCAAAGATGCGCCTTCAATCCTGGATTTCTTGACTGACGCCAGTCAGCAGCACTTGACCGATGTCAAGACCATGTTGGAAAGCCTCAATATCGCCTACAGCATCGACCAAAACATGGTGCGTGGTCTCGATTACTACAACGACACGATTTTCGAGTTCATGACGGAGATTAAGGGCAAGGAGCTGACGATTTGTGGTGGCGGTCGCTATGATTCGCTGGTTAGCTATTTCGGTGGTCCTGAGACGCCGGGCTTTGGCTTTGGTATCGGTGTGGACCGGCTTTTGCTTATCTTAGACGAGCAAGGCGCATCACTACCAATTGCCCAGCCACTTGATGTTTACGTGATTGTCTTGGGGGCAAGCGCCAATGTTGCAGCCCTTAAGTTAGTGCAATCGCTACGCGATCAAGGCTATGCCGTGGAACGTGATGTCTTAAATCGCAAGATTAAACAGCAATTCAAGTCGGCAGAAGAATTTGGGGCGAAGGTGATTATCACCCTCGGGGAATCAGAAGTTGAGACCGGAGAGATCGTCGTTAAAAACAATGCGACACGTGCAGAAGTCAAGACGACCTTGTCTGACATTCAAAGCCAGTTTGACGCTGTCTTTACAGAAGTGACACTGATTAATGGCAGATAAACTCAAGATATTGATGGGCTTTTCGACTTTAGTGATTTTATATGAGATTGAGACGCAGTCCCACCAGTTTGACCGCAGTTTTTTAGTGATTTATTGTGCTATAATCGTACTTTTTAATCGAGATAAGGCGATTACGCGAGATAAAATTGCTCGGGCTGTTGTGATTATGACACTTATTCTCTTGTTTGTTAAATCATTTCTGGTGAGGTAGGGTATGACAGAAAAGAAAGTCCACTTGTTAGTCAGGATTTTAGCAATTTTGATGATTATAATCAGTTGTCTCAAACTGGTACAAGACAAACTATAAAGGCCTCAATCTATTGCTCTTTGTCGCTCTCTATGTGGTGGCAGTCAAGAAAATCAACACATTTCTCAAGGAAAGTCGCTTGACGACTGCCTTAGTCTTTCTAGCCGTTGGCTTGCAGGTTGTGATGTTGGTATTATCGAAAATAGTTTAGTAAGACAAAAAAGGAAATTAAAAATGAAACGTACAGGATATGCGGGCGCCGTCCGCTCAGAAGATATTGGTCAAACAATCACACTTAAAGGTTGGGTGGCACGCCGTCGTGACCTTGGTGGCTTGATTTTTATTGACCTGCGTGACCGTGAAGGGATTATGCAATTGGTGGTCAACCCTGAATTGGCATCAAAAGAAGTCTTGGCAACAGCAGAAAGCTTGCGTAGCGAATTTGTTATTGAAGTGACAGGGACAGTCCTTGCGCGAGCGCAAGCCAATGATAAATTAGCAACAGGACAAGTCGAGCTTGAAGTTGCTGACTTGACGGTCTTAAATGTTGCCAAGACAACACCGTTTGAAATCAAAGATGACTTAGAAGCCAGTGACGATACCCGTATGCGTTATCGTTATCTGGATTTACGTCGTCCTGAGATGTTAGCCAACTTTAAATTGCGTCACAATGTGACCAAGGCTATCCGTCATTATTTAGATGATTTGGACTTTATTGACGTGGAAACACCGATTTTGACCAAGTCAACACCGGAAGGCGCGCGTGACTATTTGGTACCGAGTCGGATTTCGGAAGGGCATTTTTATGCCTTACCACAATCGCCGCAAATCACCAAACAGCTATTAATGACTGCCGGTTTTGACCGTTATTATCAAATCGTCAAATGTTTCCGTGATGAAGACTTGCGGGGGGATCGCCAGCCTGAATTTACACAGGTCGATTTGGAAACGTCTTTCCTTGATGAACAGGAGATTCAAGACCTCACAGAAGGTTTGATTGCTAAGGTCATGAAAGAGACGAAAAATATCGACGTGACTTTACCTTTCCCACGCATGAGGTATGATGATGCCATGAATGACTATGGCTCTGATAAGCCAGACACGCGTTTTGAGATGCTGTTGACAGACGTCTCAACCATTGTTAAAAAGGCAGATTTCAAGGTCTTCTCAGAAGCGCCTGTCGTCAAAGCCATCGTTGCCAAAAATGCGGCGGATGCTTACTCACGCAAAGACATTGACAAACTGACGGATTATGCCAAACAATTTGGTGCTAAGGGGCTTGCTTGGGTTAAGTTTGTGGGCCATGAATTTTCAGGTCCTATCGCTAAATTCTTGCCAGAAATCGCTGGTGAATTGGCTGAAACGCTTGCTTTGGCGGATAAAGATTTGGTTCTCTTTGTGGCAGATGAATTGGACGTGGCAAACGCGACACTCGGTGCCCTTCGTAGCCGAATCGCTAAAGAACAGGACTTGATTAACCAAAATCAATTTAACTTCCTCTGGGTGATCGACTGGCCGATGTTTGAGTGGAGTGAAGAAGAAGGTCGCTACACAAGCGCCCACCATCCTTTTACTTTGCCGACAACAGAAAGTGCGCATGAACTTGAGGGGGATTTGTCCAAGGTTCGTGCAGTCGCTTATGATATCGTGCTCAACGGTTATGAGTTGGGTGGCGGTAGCTTGCGGATTAATCATAAAGACCTGCAAGAACGCATGCTCAAAGCGCTTGGTTTTACAGCAGAAGCTGCAAATGAGCAGTTTGGGTTCTTACTTGAAGCCATGGACTACGGTTTCCCACCACACGGTGGTCTAGCCCTTGGACTTGACCGTTTCGTCATGCTCCTAGCTAGCAAAGATAATATTCGTGAAGTTATTGCTTTTCCGAAAAACAATAAGGCAACGGATCCGATGACGCAAGCCCCTAGCTTGGTTTCTAACCAACAATTGGCAGAGCTCAATTTAAAAATTGGAAAATAATACCTTTTATGATTAATGTGATCAAAAATCTATCTATTGAAAAACTGATGTATAAACTTTCGGCATCAGTTGTCTATGCGATTCTTTCTGCGGTCGCTCTGAATTTCTTCTTTCAGCCGAGTCATGTTTATTCCAGCGGGATTACAGGTCTGGCTCAGATTTTCACGACCGTATCGTATAAATTACTGGGCCAAAACTTGCCTATTTCCATTACTTTGTACTTACTCAATCTTCCGTTATTGGTTCTAGCTTGGCTAAAAATCGGCAAACGATTTACTATTTACACTGTGATTACGGTTACGTTAAGTTCGATTTTCATTCAGGCCATCCCTGAGTTTACCATGACGCCAGACCCGATTATCAATGCGATTTTTGGTGGTGCTGTTATGGGAGCTGGCATCGGCTATGCCCTTCGCAGTGGTATTTCTAGCGGCGGGACGGACATTGTCAGTCTTTATATCCGTAAAAAAACGGGTCGTCAGGTCGGTCATATCAGTCTCTTGTTTAATGGTGTCATTGTCCTTATCGCAGGTATTCTTTTCGGCTGGCAGTATATGTTCTATTCGCTGCTAACGATTTTTGTGTCAAGTCGTGTGACAGACGCTATCTATACCAAGCAACGTAAGATGCAAGCCACCATTATCACTAAGCATCCGGTAGAAATTACTCAAGCCTTGCACCAACAGTTACATCGCGGTGTCACTGTAGTAAACTCAGCTGAGGGTGGCTACACAAAGGTGACAATGACGATTTTGATTACGATTATCACGCAAGCCGAGTATCAGGAATTCAAATATATCATGAGAAAAACTGATCCAGCGGCCTTCGTCTCAATTGCTGAAAACGTTAAAGTCTTAGGACGTTTTGTCGAAGACGACAATTAATAAATGAAAAGATAAGGTATCGTATACTTAGTCGACCAAATCAAGTAAATGTTTTTGATTATTTTTAGCTAACTTGGTGTATACTTTGATAAGATTGTGATCACATCATCACGGTCTTATTTTTTGGAAATCCTTTGAGTGACCGAAATTCGCGAATGCCCCCGCTTGGCAGAAGCGCAAGCGGCTGTCAAATTTCAAGATTTCACGAAGTGAAAGCGCAGAAAGCCTTTGAGCGGCCGAAGTTCGGGAATGCCCCTGCTTGGTAGAAGCGCAAGTGGCTGTCAAGTTTCAAGATTTCACGAAGTGAAAACGCAGAAAGCCTTTGAGCGGTCGAAGTTCGGGAATGCCCCCGCTTGGCAGAAGCGTAAGCGGCTATCAAGTTTCAAGGTTTCACGAAGTGAAAGCGCAGAAAGAAAAATAGATGAATAAAGAAGTCAAATTTCACCCCCTGAATTTCTTGATGATTGCTCTGGGGACGGCGATTTACGCCTTTGGTTTTGTTAATTTTAACATGGTCAATCATTTGGCTGAGGGCGGTGTCAGTGGGGTCACTCTGATTTTCCATGCCCTATTTAAAATCAATCCAGCTTACACACAGATTCTGCTCAATATCCCCTTATTTATTCTGGGTGTAAAAATATTCGGTAAACGAGGTATGATTTATACCATTCATGGCACCGTCTGTCTAGCCGTTTTCATCTGGCTTTTTCAGCGGATGAACTTTTCAATCGATCTTGCACATGATACCTTGATTGCAGCCCTCCTCGCGGGTATTTTCGCCGGAATTGGCGGCGGCCTCGTCTTTCGATTTGGCGGCACGACGGGTGGTGGCGACATCATCGGTCGCTATTTTGAACAGAAAAAAGGTTTCGCCCTCGGCCAGACCCTCTTCGTTTTTGACATTGTTATTCTCACCCTGTCCCCACGACAAACGCATGAAATAAATAATTCCCTAGTATCTCTATTTATGTTAAAGTAAAAGAAAAGCTATTAAGGGAGTTCATGATGTACGAAATCTATGCGTATTTAGAAAGCGTCACAGATCCGCGCCAAGCAATAAAAGTAAAACATAAACTTAGTGATATTTTGTTACTCGTGCTGCTCGGTACACTAGTTGAGGCAGATACCTTCGTTGAGATTGAGGAGT
>NZ_BAAGGP010000119.1:0-6345 GCF_054658615.1 Pseudolactococcus yaeyamensis | reverse complement strand
CCACTATCTCTTTGGCATCGTTCTTATCTGTGATGTGTGTAATCTTTTGCGACAATGGATTTTTTTCAATCGTCTCCTCAAAACTTTCATCAAAATCTACAAGTATTACTTCCGTTGAAGATTTGTTCAACTGACGAATTAGAAGTTCTTGGAATAAGGTCTGTTGTTCTTCATCCACAGAAGAAAATAAGAAGTAAGGTTGACGATTAGGAAGATAGCCTAAAACATTTGTTGTCGCAAGAGACAATCCTAACGGAATACCGCTTGCTTTTTCCACTTCTTGAACTGTAGGCAGTGTATCAAATACATCAAATGTCAGGTCATCTTCGACCATCGGGATTTTCTCAGGGCGATTACCAGTCCACGACTTATCAAGTGAGGCAACTTCTGCTTCAAGATTGGTCAATATTTCACTACTGTTAAGCCCCTCTACTGGTTGATAGAACTGGACAGCCGTTGGCACATCACGCATGATTTGCCCACGACCATTGACCGCAACTTGTGCGAGGTTTTCACGCCCCATGATTGCACCAATATCGCCTTCTTCATTTAAGTAAAGGACAATTTTGGTCGCAATATTACTCATCATGTTCATCCGAATAGCACCTACTCGTCCTGCTGTTACGATGAGATAGATGCCCAAACCAGCACCGTCTCGTAAAAGTTGAATTAAGACACTATCAATCTTATCCTTACGTTTATCATTTGGATCAAGTCCATCATAACTGTCTAGGAAATTGATAAGCACTGGCAGTTTTTGCTTCGTTTTGTTCTCATACTGAACGAGTGAAGCAACCCCTGCGTCTTTGAATAATTTCTTACGATAAGCTAATTCATGAGAAATTTTGCTCAACATCTTGCCTAGTTTTTCTTCTTCTTCAAGTGTTACAATATCCGCCACATGAGGTAAATCTTTGAGTGGCAGGAGACCATTTGTCCCAAAGTCAAGCAGGTTAAACTGGACTTGTTCAGGCGTATTTTCTCGTGCATAATTCATAACTAGGGTTTGAAGCGCTGTGCTTTTACCATAGCCCGGACTCGCAAAAATTACGGTATGCCCTTGCTTTTCAAGATTAAAATCATAAACCTCTTGTGCCTGCTTACTTGGTCTATCAAGCAGTCCAAGTGGTACAGTGAGCGTCCGTTTTTGACTTATTTCCTTTACAGGCGTCGCAATTTTTTCTTCAAGATTAGGTAGCCATGGTTTATCTGGCAAAGCATAGCCTTTAGTTTTAAAGATTTGTCCAATTTCTTCGATGACTGCTTCAAGCTGATTTTTCAAATCACTTGTATCTTTACCTTGTACGACTTCCTCAGTCGGATCATACATGAGTTCATATTGCCCTAACTCATTGATTATGAAGAATCGTTCATCAATCTTTTCTTCATTTTTGGCATCTGGGTCATAAGGTACACCCGCATAACCACTTTGGAAAAGTTCATAAACTTCATTTTCTCCGACTTTCAGATAACCACGACCCGGATTCGTAATATGCGCTGCATCAGGTGTTTTAAGCAATTCATTTGAATCTTGAACACCTGCCATTTTAAGTGCAATTTTCGACCTAGAGTTAGCTTCAATCTGGTCATTGACAACCCCACTTGGTTTTTGAGTCGCAAGAATTAAGTGAACACCTAAACTCCGTCCAATACGTGCAACTGAGGTTAATTCATCCAAAAATTCAGGCACATTTGCTTTCAATTCCGCAAACTCATCTGACACAAGAATAAGATGTGGCAGAGGTTTTGTTGGATATTTAACATCTGGTTTCGGATTATGACGTTGCTTATAAAGCGACATATAGTCATTGATACTATTGACACCGTATATCGCAAACTCACGTTGACGTTTATCAAGTTCCGCCTTAATACTGGCAAGCGCACGAGCTGTTCCCGCACCATCTAAGTTGGTAATGGCACCCATGAAATGTGGCAATTTATCCAAAGTATTGGCAATACCACCACCTTTCCAGTCAATAATCAACATCCCAATATCTTCTGGAGAGAAATTAATCGCAAGACCAATCAAATAAGTCGTCAGAAACTCTGATTTACCTGAACCAGTCGTCCCGCCAACCAAAGCATGCGGTCCATGTCCTCTTTCATGTAAATCCCAATAGACATAATCAGACTTACCACGCCAACCAATAAGAGATTTAATGGATTTATTTGGCTCAGCTTGCGCCCAACGCTCTGAAATTTCTAGTTCTTCAATTTTCTTGACTTCATATTGTTCAAGTAACGACAAACTTTCTGGTACAGCATTCTTCTCAACCTCTAAATGGTTGAGGTTGGCAATATGACGAAGGCTTGTTTCTAACTCAGGTAGCGCTGGGTAAGGTACAAAATTCTTAGCCAAATAAACGGTATGGTCACTAACCAGCTGTCCAGTAGTCGAGTTTGGTATTTCAACTAGGGAAACAACTGTTTCAGGTAATTGGTTAGCATCTTCTTTGCACCAAATGACCGTGACACCAAGCTCACTCATATCTTCCGCTAAAAGCTCGTTGATACCGTGACCTGCCAAAAGTTCATCATCTATAATCGTGAAAATATAATGTGGGGAGAATTGGACTTTTTCTTTACCCGCCTCATTGACAGCTTGTTTGCGTTTATTCAAGACTTGATGAAAGGAATTTAGCGCAACATCCCGAAGTTTTTCGGTGTAAATCAGTCCCCGCATATTCAATTCTTGTAATTTGAAATGTGGCAACATCCGCCATTTACGCCATGTCTCTTGATAGGCTTTACGAGGGAGAAGACTGATGAAATTGACATCACGATAAGAATGGAAAAAAGCAGTTTGAAAGAGAAGATTTTCAAGACTTGCCGTCAGTACTTCTTGTGTGCCAACCAATCCTAGCGTTTGTTCTAAGAGACTAATTGGTGTCGGAACTTGTCTTTGCGTTGAAAATTGTTGCACCAAATTTTTAAGATGTTTAGCATCATCGCCTAAATCTTTATCATTGACATCTGTCTCAATTGTCAAACTCGAAGATGTATCACTTAAACCAAGAGATATTGTCAGAAAATCTTTATTATAACCTTGTCGCTCATAAATTCTTGAATCATACTTTGAAGTCAAATCAACTAATTTTTCAGGACTTGGCTGTTGAAACTCCAGAACTTCTCTCTCACGTTTATAAGCCCTTGTGATTTCTCCAACAACAGTGACAAGGTACTGCTCATAATTCTCTTTTTCTTTAGTGATTTCCAGTTTGTTTTCTTTTTTCTCAGTCAGATATTGAGAAACAGTAAAGGTCGTTGTAAGCAGACTTGCGCCAGCCATACCTATCATCATCAAGGCATTACGACCACTTAATATTGTCGTCAATCCAGTCATACCAAGCATACCAAGAGGCGGTAGAATCGTCTTCAAAAGACCGTTACTCTTTTTCTCTTGGTTTTTAGTATTCCCCTGCAATTTAAATTTATCAGTTGGTACTTCAAGGTTCAACCTAGGACTTCGGCGATAGTCTGGAAAATCTTTCGGAAATTCAACTTTTCTTTTTTGCAATAAAACACGATTAGGATTGAAAGAAACATCATCTGAAAAAATAGTAATTTTCCATTGTTCAGCTCGTTTTTCAAGAAGATAATGCGGTGTTAAAAGACTTGACCCTTCAATAAACGAAAAAACTTGATTGCCAACAACCTTTTGTTCATTATAATAGACAAGTTCCTCTTTTACCTCAACAATTAAACGTTCTTGCTCCAAGATGACACGAGTTGTACTCGGTGTTTTTATCCCAGCAAAATCATCTGAACTGATAACAAGTTTTTTACTTTCATTGAAGCTGAAAAAGTGTGTCTTAGCATTGTCTCTTGAAAGTATTAAGAAACTCATATCTTTTATTTCTTGAAAACCTATTTCAGTTGACCAACCATCAATATGCAATTTATTATTGATAATACCAAATGGATAGCCTAGAAAATTAACAGACGGCGATGTCTCCGTTAAACTAATTTTCGTCAATCTGTCTGCTAACAAATAGACAACAAAAACTAAATCACTTGGTTTTAAACGTTCATCTATGAAAAAACTTTCTTTTTTGTCTACATCATTTGATTCAAAAATCGTCATTTTTCTACTTTCCTAGTTTCTTCGTCAATTCATCTATTTGTTTACTATAATCTGCCAAGAGCTTTTGTTTCTTAGCACCATCCATCTTATCATTGAGTTTGGTAGCTTGATATAGGTCTGTATAAGCAAGAAGGGTCAATTGTTCATCACCGAGATTTTGTGCCAAGTTAAGCGATTTTTCAAACTCTCCACGTCCTGCATAGAGCCAATAATTCAAAGTATTATCATCTGATTTAATCGAAATATTATTGAGAACTGCTTGTTTTTGAGCAGCAGTCAAATCAGATAAATTGATACTTGATACAGCAAGAATATATTTTGCGGACTTGGTCAACTCTTTAGGTGCATATTGCTCTAAATCAGTCTGTGTTTTAGCGTAGTTATTCGTCATAAAACTCGTTTGAGCTTCAATAATGGCAGCTTTTTTCTTGTCTGCGTTAGAAGTACGATACCAAAAAACGACCGAAACAATCGCTATGATTACAGCAACAACCCCTGTAATACGATAAAGTTGATAAGTATTTTTAGAAACAAGGCGCTTAGTTGACTTGATTTTATCTTCTGTCAATACAAGTTCTTGACGGATAAAATTAAAAAGAGCTTCTGTACTATCAGCTTGAACGATTTGCCGTGAAAATTTGTCATTAATAGCAGACAGTCCATCAAGAATTTTTTCATAACTGAGTTTTGGCAAAAACAATGATAGTACAAGCGATTTAAGATTATTCAAAAATAAATCAGAGTCTTGATGATTTGGTGCAAGAACCCCTTCTAAACCTGAGTGTACAACAAAAAACTGATCGCCTGTCATATACAAATTTTCAGGATGTATATATGGAATTTGGTAATCGTTTATCAGATAGGACAACTGACTAATTTTATCTGCTAATTGTAACTTTTCTAATTTTGTTTTGGCATTATTAGCCACTCTAGCAAAAGGAATAGCACCTTGTGGAACTACATAAGTGATTGTCAAATTATCTTCTAATTGCTCTACTTGAAAATAACTTTGAATCGTTGTAATAACTTCTTTATCATACTGAGTTTTATCCAATATAACCTGAATACTATCAGTTTCTTTGACAAACTCTAAATACTCTTTTCCATTAAATAGTTTCACTTATTTCTCCTGCCAAAATTTCTAATCTATCTCCGTTTGAAACACCAAAATCTCTTAAGACATCTGTCTCACCCATCTGAAAAGTTTTATCAACAAATTTCAACTGAAAATTATCAGGTAAAGTACTGCCGTTTTCAGCTAAGGCTTCTTTTAACAAACTACTCAAACGTTTAAAAGTAATCTTGTTTGGCACTAATACATCTAAGGTTTTTTGATTTAATACAAAGGTCACTTCAATCATTGTTCTATTTTCTCGTTCTTTGTTTTTTTAATTTCTGTTTGATACGCCACCTACCCGCAAAAATGCCAACAACACCTAAAAATAGCATAGTAAGAGTAGCGATCAAAAATAGATAATCTGACTGCTTTGTATTTTCTTGATTTTTAGTCGTTATCACCTGCGGTCGATAATTTTCAAAAAGCAGTTGTTTCACTTGTTTATCGTCTGAAACATCTCTAGATTTTATTGAAAAATCTATCGTTTTTGCTTGTTCAATCCGTTCATTTTGCTTAAAGCTGTTTTGCTTCGAAAACTCCGTTAAGGCTGAGGAGAATAATTCTCCACGTATCGGAAAGTCCCCCACCCCACCTGCTTGAACCTGATTATTAGTGAGAATGTCCGTATTTATTGTAAGACTACCATCACTATCGGCACTTACTGTAATAGCAGACAATATCCCAATCATAACTAAAGCAATCGCAAAACTTTTTAACGCAAAAAAGCACCTTAAAAGGCGCTCATTTTTAAAATCCGAAACTTTGAGCATCTTGTGCATCACGTTCTGCAATCGTATCAGCGTATGTGTTCAACTGTTGATTGATATTTGCGAGTAACTCTTCAAATTGACGAACGTTTTGATAGAGTTGGTTGTATTGCTCAAGGTACGCTTCGAAAGCCGCACCTTTCCATTCTTGAGCAATCGTATCGTTCATGCGGTTAACATTTTGAATTGTTGTTTCAATCTCTTCTTTTGAACGAGTGTAGACTTGCGCCTGCTCTTTTAGTTCCTCTGGTGTTACACTAATTTGTGCCATTTGATAATCTCCTAAATTTTTTGTTGGTAACAGAAAGCGTTTTCCATTACTCCTAGATTCATTTTATCAAAAACTATACTCATATGCAAGGTTTTTTATTCATAAT
>NZ_BAAGGP010000118.1:0-6509 GCF_054658615.1 Pseudolactococcus yaeyamensis | reverse complement strand
TTTGATAATGTTCTGGCGCAACTTGAGGAGGTCACTCATGGCTAATTTAAGTAAGTATCTTGACCCTGAAAACAGTCAAAAGACACATATTCCGCTTGAAACAAGGCGCAAGCAACAAGTGCAGGTGTCAAAAAAACAGAATAAATTGACAACAGTCAAGGTCACACTAGAGAGCTATGAAAAGCTGAATATCCTCAAAACAGCAACTGGTCAAACACATTTGAGCTTGCTTGATGCGGCTTTAGAACTTTACTTTGAAACGATCGCCCTTGAAAATCAGAAAGTGAAAGCCTACAAGGCGTTGGCTGATGATTACAAGGTCGTAGATGGTCAAATGACTATTGATGATTTCTAAGGCTGACTAAGTAGCAGAAATACAAGGAAATGCTTGTATTTTCTGAAATGTAGACAATGATTTTGCCTATATTTTAGAGAATGCAAGTCGTAAATTTAATGACATAGAAAGTGATGGTATTAAAATGTTTGATTCAACAACAACTGTTCAAGCCAATAACGGTTTGATAGCTAAAACACAAGTAGATAGTTATTTCGTGAGAGAACACGTCAATAATATTTGGGATTTAACCTGTGAAACCCCAGTCAATGGAGACCAACCTGTTGAGGTACTACAAATATTGATTGTAGGGGATTACTTTATTGCTGAAGTAGTCAATAGGGATGATAAGGAAATAGATGAAGTGGTAGCTGATGTTTTTACAAGAGCTGTCAAGGTTCGTCAGTCAAGTTCTTTATTGGCTGGAGAGGTTGAGGAATTACTTGCTAAAAAGATTCAAAATTACGCTGATATGGGTTACCAGTGCTTTAAGTTGTTTAAAGATGATGATTGGGGAAAAACCCAGTCCATGATTAGTTACTGTCTATCAGAAAGAGGGCGATCAAGGCTTGAATCACTAGGCTACAAAATAATCGATATAGATAATAAGGTTACTGTTAGTTGGAAAAAATGAAGGGGACTAAGCATTGAACAGTTTAAATTCTATTTTTAGAGTAATACGAAGAAAAATTTTATTCCTCTTGATAATAGTTGTCCTTGGTCTAGTGGTAGTTTTTCTTTTTAAGCCTACTCATTTCATCAAGTTTGTGGAAGAACGCAACATGACAAAGATTACTAAGGGACAACACTTTTTACCAGAGTATGAGACAGCAGGAAAGCAAGTAGTGGCTGATATACTTGCAGAGGCTAACAATCAATCAGAAGTTTTTGGAAGTAAAACCTACACGGTTGACCCTGATGACAAAGAAAACAACGATAAAAAAGAAGTTCAATTTGATAAATTTCTTTTTACAGAGATTGGCTTGAGAGCATTTGATACTAAGCATTATACAGAAATCAAATTTTCAACTGCAATGAATTTCAATCAACAAGGTTTATCAGTCCTTCAATCAAATGTAGATCCTATTACGTATAATTTTAAATCAAATTCATTTGATCAGACGATAAACACTGAGTACTTGAAAAAAGATTTAGTCGGTCTATGCGTTGTTCATGGCAGTAAAGACGTGACCGATAAAGGGACTTTAAAAATAAAGAACGGCTTGATTACTTGGAAAATGAACGAGGATGAACTTAAACGTGTCAATGATAATACCTCTGATGATGATTTCTTCTTTTTCGTCTTCCAGACGAAACCTAAAACGGCGATAAAATAGTGAAAGAGGGCGAAAATGGATAAATACACCTATTCAGAATACTTGAAAGAAATTAGTAAAATTCCTAAAAATAATCAGCTAGCTCATACCATAGGTTTGATTGCTTTTAGCTTAATAGTGATAATCATACTGTTATTCTTTATCATGCTTTATGACGATTATCTAGATAGGGACACGATCATCGTACTGCTTATTCCTTTACCTGTGCTAGCCATTATATTGATTGTTTGCTCGTGTTCAGGAGGGTTTAGAACTTCCAAATATAAAGGGCTACCAAAATCTGAGATACAAAAAACATATTTAACTCAGGCGAAAAAGATAGAGATTAGCGAGTCAATTCCAATCTATAACTTAAACACGACCAACTCACAAGAAATCAATGGTCATGTTTCAGGCGGCTTTCTGTTTGTCTATGGCAGCGTTGAAACCTCAAACAAAAGAGATTATAGGTATGTGGTTAAAGAGACGGATGGCTATCAATTTTTGAACCTAAAAAATGAGTATAGCCTTTCTAGTGACAAGCAGGTCTTCATCAATGAAACGACTGAAAGTCCTGCTTTGGTAATTAAAAAGCAGACATATGAAGATAAGCGCTTTGATAAACTCTTGAGGGAATTTAACAGTAGTCGTTGGTCTCACTTCAAGCCTCTTTCAGATGAAAAATTTATTTTCAATGTGCCTAAGGGTTCAGTAGTTAATTCGTTTGAGGCAAAGTGATAAAAAAACATTATCGTAAAAGTGGAAAATTACACTTTTACACCAAAGATAAGCTAGAAATATGATAGAATGGAGGTAAGAAATGGCACTAACAAATGAGCTGGAGAAAGTACTCAAGCATCTTGAGCGAGAACAAAGGTGTGCGATACCATTTAGTGGCTTAGTATATGGTAGACTTGGATTAGATGACGAGTTCTGGATGTCTGAATTACGTGAGCGGATACGTAGAAACGGGCATCCTAAATATGAACTGGTGCTTTATAAAACTATGCCGCTAGTTATCGTCGGAAATAATTAATAAAGGGAGAGAAAACATGAACTTGATCACAAAAATTCAAAATACAACGTTAAAACAACGGATTATTGCAGGTGTAGTAGTCCTAGCTTTACTTGGCTTAGGTGCTGGTGTGAGCGTACACAAGCACAATGTGGCATCTGCTAAAGCTGAAGCGAAACAAGAAAAAATCGCCGCAGATAAGAAAGCTAAGCAAGACAAAAAAGCCAAGGTAGAAAAAGCAGCGGCTGAGAAGGCTAAGTTTGAGGCTGAAAACAAGGCGAAGCTCAAGGAGTTAGCGCTTAAAAAGGAAACAGAAGCTAAGGCGAAAGCAGATGCGGACGCCAAGGCTAAAGCTGAAGCAGACAAAGCGCAAGCCGAACAAGCGCAGGCGGAACAACAAGCACAAGCTGCAGCACAGGAACAGGCGCAACAAGTCGCACAGGCTGAGGCACAACCTGACTATAGCTATGCACCACAGCCAGAAGCGCCAAGTAACAATGCGCCTGCAACACCACAACAACCTTCAAATCCCAACGAGCATCCAGTTGACTGGTCTCAGGCTGGGCGGGATAAGGATGCGTATGAGGCTAGTCAGGGTGGGAATTATGATGGTACAGGCAAAGATAATCCGTGGGGAATAAAATAAGATAGAAAAAGGCAATCATCAAAATGGTTGCCTTTTAATTATTGTCGGAATTTGTGATTAATCGCATAGTAATTGTGATATAATAATCTTTGGGCTCGCTACCTTACTATGTCGCAACATAGGAGGAGGTGTTACGAGTGTTAAAGGAATTAATTACGTTAATTGTCATCCCGATTTTGGTCGGTCTAGTCGTTGAGCTTGTCTCTATGCTAGTCGCTCGTTTGCTTGACGAGAAAGATGATGATTAAGGCGTGCCCTTAAACAAGCCACACGCTAGTAATCGCATCTAGTGAAAAAAATACCCTAGAGATAGCCGTCTCTGGGGTATTTGTGTTACGAGCTAAAATTAATTACGTTTCGCTAAATTCATTATACCACTTTTTGAAATTTATTGTCAAATTTTGTTCAAAAATTGATTTTGGGCTTAAAACATTGAAAATAACCAGACCGAAAAGTCGATAAACTAAGCATGAGAAATCTTTGACAGGTTTCTCTTTTTTTATTTCCAGAAAGGAGATTTTGTGAACAAACACAAGTTCAAAAATCAGCGACGGCAACGGAAAGTTTGGCTCTATATCGCCAGTCTATTCATGTTAGTCGCTGGTAGTCTACCGATGACTGCCATGGCGGAAATCGTCAACGGCACGCAAATCGGGACAATCAACGGTAAGCCTGTCGTCAAGGCACAGTCTAATGATATGTCCTCGGCGAGCTTTCAAGCGACTGTTAATGGTCTCTTAAAAGATGCCAATACGGACGGTGTGAAATACATCGCTGATAATATTGGTTGGCAGAGTAATACCACGCTTTATAGCGGTCAACCACTTTCATCCTTTGGTAGTGCTGCTAACTTCTTCTTAGGCAATGATGGCTTTAATGGTACAGATTTAGCTATTCATCGAAATCAAGGTGTTGATTTCATTGTCCAAAATGTTGGGTCGATTAAAGACATCAATACAGGTCAAAATATACCTGTATCAATGAAAATCAGAAACAACGGCATAGCACACGGCGCAGATGGTCAGACCAATCAAGATGCTATATTTGCCATTAAGAATCAAGGTGGCACAATCACTATCGGTGCGGTCACACCTGTATCGGGAAGTAGCTCAGGCGGTGGACAGTCTGAAAACGGCGGTGGTTCAGGTGGTAATGTCGGCGACGGTTCAATGGTTGGTTTCATCGAGAAGGTTCGGACGACTGTTTCATTAGTCCGTTCAGACAACGGTCAAGAAATCCCTAACGATGAACTTCTCGTCGCCATGAAAGTCAGCGACGTCGATGCTAACCAGCTTGCTGAGGTTGATGCTAACGGCGCTATCGGCTACATCGTATCGCCTGACACTGCTTTGTCTGTTTCAGGTAACGGCTTGCGTTCAACCTCGAACGGTGCGAGTGTGACAGATTCAGCGCTTTTGATGAACAACTCTTATGTTGTCCTGAAACGCTTTAATTCATCGCTCGTCGACTACACCTATATGGACGGTCAAGGCGATCATGCGGACATTGTGTTCGCCTTATTCGGTAAGCTTTGGTTTGAATTGAACCTTGAAGGTACGTTCATGCTAGACAAGTCCTTAGTTGGTTATGGCGATACACTGCCTAACAAGCTCTACAGCTTTACCCCCATTGTCTTTGATATTTTTGATAAAGCTAACAAAAAAGTTGGGGAAATCAAGGTGCCTGCCGACGGTAAGCCAGTTGAAAGTATGCGACTTACAGCAGGAGATTACACCCTGAAAGAACGTGCCAGTTCAGTCACGTCAGAGACAGGTCAGACGCTCAATACTCAGACTTATAAAGTCACGGTCGTTGCAGGTAAAACAGGAGCCGCAGGACCGACTGTTAAGGTGGATAATCAGCCTGTCCTTGTTAAAATAACTGTGGACAAATCAGGGGAAGAATCTCTTAAAACCATGTACAACGGCAACTATTCGCTTAAAGGTAACCAATTTAAGCTGACAAGCAAGACTGACGGTAAGAGCTACACCCTCACAACTGATGAAAAAGGGCTTGCTAGCGTCGATAAATTGCCGCTTAGTGAAGCATATGATATTGAAGAAATTAAGGCTTCAGACGGCTTTGTCTTGACCTTCAAACCCCAAACATTGAAACTGGTCTGGAAAGACAATCAGACAGCCGTGATCACAGGCGAAGTCAAGGGGACAAACAAGGAAATCAAAGGCCAAAATCAGTTAGATAAAACGGACAAAGAGACAAACGCAACGGATTCACGTGGTCAAGGTGATATGTCCAAAACCAAGTATCAGCTCTTTTATGGCGATGATGCGGTAGGTTCAGCGCCACATAAACAAGACCAAGCTGTCAAACAAAATGACATCGCTAAATCACCATTTACCATTCTCAAAGGTAAAAAGGTGGCATCTTACTATGCGGACGGTAAACTGGTCACTGTAGGCGATAACCTGGTCTTACAGGTTGATGCCAAAGACTTGTCTGTTGCTGTCGGGAATTTAACAATCGGTAAATACTATTGGCGAGAAGTAGATGCGCCAGTAGGCTATGCGCTTGACCCTAACAAGCATGCGTTTGAAATCACTAAAAAAGATGACCAAACACAAAACATCATCACATCTAACACCAAGTCTCAAGACCAACTGATTAAGGCTAAAATCAATTTCCAAAAATTAGTTGAGATTGTGGGCGAAAGTGCTGAATCAGGTTACAACGACATCAATTTCATTTTCACACCGATTAAAGGGACGAAAGCTGAGCCTAAAGTCGTGACAACTGGCATCAAGGATGACACGGACGGCTATGGAGAAACCCTTCTCGAATACGGCGCATGGCAGATGTCAGAAGACCCTGAAACAGCGCCAGAAGGCTATGAGTTGATTAAGGATATTTATATTCACATGACAACTGATACCAAGACGGATGTTGTGACAATTACAGCTAGTTATAACGAGGACGGCTCAAAACCTTTCTCTAAACGCCAATTCTATCAATCAGATAATTCTGGTACTGCTAACGATTCTATCTCTGGTTCAAAAGGTGGCACGATTACGGATAGCACGCCTTTCATCAGCCTTTCTAAGCTGACTTTTACAGATAAAGGTATCCGTGAGCCAGAGCCTTCTATCGATGTCGAAAAGACAAATGCGCCAATCACGGAATCAGGTGTCGGAAACAACGCTGATAAATCTAACAATCTCAGCGCAGGCGACCATGACACGC
>NZ_BAAGGP010000117.1:0-6528 GCF_054658615.1 Pseudolactococcus yaeyamensis | reverse complement strand
TTATATCCATGAGAACAAGGAAATCACAATTGTGTTTCGCTTTGCGGAACAAGAACAGGAAATCGTGGCATTGATAAAGTAATAGAATAGACAAAGGAAACTGTTTTCTTTAAATACCAGTGGCTAACGGATCGGGCAAAACGACTGCGATTAACTGTTTGTTAGCCTTGCTGAAATATGATAAGGGAGACATCACGATTTTCGGGAAACCGATGCGCGTTGATAGCTATGACATCAAACAAGAGATTGGGATTGTCATGCAAAATGTCGCTGTTTTTGAGCAGATGACAGTTTATGAAAATATTGACTATTTTTGTGGTCTGTATGTGAAGGATAAGTCAAGACGACAAGAATTGGTTAAGGAAGCCGTTGAGTTTGTTGGACTGTCAGATTATGTCAAAATGTTTCCTAAAAAATTATCAGGCGGCTTATTACGTCGCTTGAATATTGCTTGTGGTATTGCGCATAAACCCAAACTCATTATTTTAGATGAGCCGACAGTAGCTGTCGACCCTCAAAGTCGCAATAATATTTTAGAAGGCATTCAAGAGTTGAATCGTCAAGGGTCAACTGTGATTTATACTTCTCACTATATGGAAGAAGTGGAACAAATCTGCACAAGGATTGCCATTATTGACCATGGTCGCGTGATTACGCAAGGCTCAAGTGAGGAGTTGAAAGGCTTACTTAAGGTCGGTGAAACGATTAACATAGATGACATTGTTTTAGAAGAAACTGATTTAGCAGCCATTCATAGTTTACCGAATGTGCTAGATTTGATTTATCAGGGGCGAGCTTTGATGATTCGCTGTACGGTTTCTCAGCACAATCTGGTGCGGATTCTTGATTATCTGCAGGAACAGGATATTGCATTTGGTCGTGTTTTGTCAGAGTTGCCAACATTGAACGATGTCTTTTTAGAAATCACTGGCAAGCAGCTCCGAGATTGATGGTAGGTGGATGATAATGACATATGAAACAAGTAAAAACAAAGCATAGGAGGGAGGAACAAGCATGAGACATTTATTGATATATCGCTTAAAACAAACTCTGGGAGATCGGACAATTCTCTTTTGGACGATTGCTTTTCCCATGATTTTAGGTACTTTTTTCTTCATGGCTTTTGGGAATTTAGCTAAGCATGATGAAATCGCAACCGAAATTCCGATTGCCATGGTTGTAAGCAATCAGTCAGTTCAGGCAGAAACACAAAAAGCTTTCCTAACTGAGATGCAAAAGGAAAAATTGATTACGATTAAGGCTTACCCAACAGAAAAAGTAGCCAAAGAAAAATTAGCGGATGGCAAAATTAGCGGTTTATTTTATCTTGATCAGGCGTTAAGCCTGACGGTGACCAGATCTAATCTAAATGCTAGTATTTTAAAGGTAATTTTGGACAGCTACAATAAAAATGTCGCCATGATTTCCGATATTGCTAAAGCACATCCTGAAAACCTCCCTGCAGCTATTGCTGCAATGTCTGATTTGAAACCAGCTGTTAAAGCTGTGGCGCCTAATGGTAAAACAACGTCGAGCTTTATGCAATACTTTTTTGCACTAATTGCTTACGCTTGTTTGTCAGGTATCTTTTTAGGCGTGAACAATAGCTTTGAAACTCAAGCCAATCTTTCTGCCTTGGGTGCAAGAAGAAGTATTTCGCCAACGCCAAAACTTACTTTGATTTTAGTTGATTTCATAACGATTTTGGCGGTTGATTTTGTCAGTGTCTTGCTATTAACGCTTTATATTACGAAAGGATTTGGCATTAGTTTAGGCGATAATATGTTAGGAATTATTGTGACGGTACTGATGGGCTGTGTGATTGGTGTTTCCTTAGGTATCGTATTAGGTGCCTCTAATCACGCCTCAAGAAATCTAAAAATGGGATTGACCGTTGTTTTGACTTTGGTACCGTCATTTTTTGCGGGTCTGATGTTTGAAAATATGGGGATTATTGTCGAAAAGTACTTCCCTCTACTCAATCGTATTAATCCTGCCGCACTTTTGTCTGATGCCTTTTATTGTTTGAGTGTCTATGATAATCCAGCTCGCTATGCTAGAGATATGTGGACCTTGGCGATAATGAGTGTCGTCTGTATTGCCTTAGCTTTTAGTCTATTAAGGAGGGAGCGTTATGACAGTATTTAAAGGATTTCTACTTTTACTCAAACGAGATGCCAAATCTGTTAGTCTCTATCTTGTTATTTTCATAGCTATAGCTGTTATGACCCAATTATCAATGGGGATAATCAACCAACATCTACCTTCAAAAGCATGAGCACACGCATTGCGATAGAGGATAAAGATCAGAGTGAACTTTCTAAAAATCTGGTGAACTATCTTGAAAAAACACAAAGTGTTAAAAAAGATTTGACTATCAGTACTCCTGATATGATTCAAGAAAATCTCTATTATAGTAATGTTTACAGTGTCATCAAAATTCCTAAAGGCTTTGAAAAAGACTATTTTGACAAGCAAACACCCTTAACCCTGATTAATAAACCAGGATTTGATAGTACCTATGTGACCAGTCAAGTAGACCAATTTCTAAGAAGTGTTAAAGTCCTTCATGAAAGTGGTGACACTGTGGCGCAAGCCGTTCAAAAAGTTCAGCGCTATGACAGCCAAAAGTCCAGAGTCACGCTGATTGCCCAAAATAAAAGTGGTGGTGAAATGCCCTACCATAATTACCTTTTCCAATATCTGCCTTATATTTTGATTTCTATGACCAGCTATTCGCTCGGCATCATCTTAATCATCTATGCGGAACCAGATAAGAAAAGAAGAATGCTTTGCGCTCCAGTTTCTTATCGGTCTATGAATTTACAGCTCATGCTAGGTGCAGGAGTCATCGGTACTGGTCTATGGTTGATTTGTGGGGTTGCACTACCGATTATTTTAAGTACCAAGACATTTTTGGCAGACCCTAACCTCCCCTATTATTTGCTCAATGTCGGCTTGATGATCTTGGTTTCGTTGGCACTTTCATTCTTGATGAGTAAACTTATCCAAAGGGTCAATATCATCTCAAGTGTCACCAATGTTCTTGCGTTGGGGATGGGGTTTCTCTGTGGGGTGTTTGTCCCACTATCTGTCTTAAGTCCTGCTATTAAAAAAATAACGCAATTTTTACCGGTCTATTGGTATGAAGTGACGAATGAACTCATTGGTTATCAGACGACTTTCAATGCCTCGCAAAAAATGGCACTTTATAAAGGCTTTGGTATTCAGCTATTGTTCGTCATTGCATTGCTGAGTCTAGGCATGCTAATTGGCAAGTTGAGAGAGCAGAAAATTTAGCCAAAATATTAAGATAAGAAATAAAATCCTCCGGGGTTTTATTTTTTTTATGGCGGCCATAATCTTTCATGATGATGCAGACAAATGAAGTATGATAAAATAAAAATATCTTAATGAATAGAAAAAGGGGATTTTTTTGATGAAAAAATATAAAAAAATAATCGTGTCAGGTTTAATTTTAAGTGCAGCAGTTGCCCTTGCAGCTTGCGGTAAATCGTCATCAACTGCGACATCCGATACTTCAAAAAATGACAAAGTTACGACTATTACAGTTGCAACCGATGCAGATACGAAACCCTTCACTTTTTCTGAGAATGATCAACCGACAGGTTATGACATTGAAGTGGCGCGTGCGGTATTTAAAGAATTACCAGAATATAAACTCAAAGTAGAAGTGACTGACTTTGATAGTGTGATTGCAGGTGTAGACTCAGGTCGCTATCAGTTTGCGGCTAATGATATTGGTTGGCGAGAAGAACGAGCTGAAAAGTATTACTTCTCAGCCCCCTTGTCTAAATCGAATAATGCTTTTGCTGTGAAGTCAGATGTTAAAGTCAAAACCTTGGGTGATTTAGCTGGAAAAACTACAGAAGTACTTCCATCAGCAAATTACACCACCATTTTATCCAAATATAATGAGGCAAATCCGGATAAACAAGTTAAACTTAACTATGTCGATGGTAGTTATCCAACAGCTAGCCGATTAGCAGATGTTGACTCTGGAAAGATAGATTTTCTTTTATACGATGCGATTTCGCTTAAAACAATTATCAAGGATAAGGGGGTGGACGATTTGAAGGTGGTCAATATCGCCTCAGAATCAACAGATTCTCACGATGGTTTTGAGTATTTCTTATTTACCAAGGATGCACAAGGCAAGGAATTGAAAACTAAGGTTGACAAGGTCTTGAAAAAGCTAGAGGCAAATGGTACACTCAAAGAGTTATCAGAAAAATATTTTGGTGGTAATTTTGTGCCATCAGCTGATGCCTATAAATAATCTGAATTATAAAAAGGGTGTCATCGTCATCAGCTCAAAAAAGTATAGAAAGTTTTGATATACCATGAAAAAAGCAAGCAAAATAGCCTTCGGGATATTGGCAGTCTTTGTGTTAGCAATTGTGATTGTAAGTGTCACGGTCAAAGGGCAGTACACGTTTACTGAGTTCTGGACCATGTTTTTTGACAAGATTTTTAACTGGAATGCCTTTATTAGTGCCTTTAAACCTATCATCAGTCGGGTTCCAACATCCTTTATTATCACCTTGATTGCCATGGCGATAGGCCTTGTTTTAGGCTTACTTTTAGCCTTAATCAAGCTAAATCGAATTCCTGTTTTAGACCAAATACGTGCGCTCGCAGTTAGTTTTATTCGCGGGACGCCGATTTATGTGCAACTTTTATTGACTTATACTGGCATTCCTTTGATTCTCAAAGCGATTAACCTTAATTATGGCACGGCTTATAATATCAATGATATTTCGCCGATGCTTTTTGTCATTTTAACCTTTGCTTTTAATGAGGCAGCTTATAATTCTGAAACGATACGTGCAGCGATTGAGTCTGTCGATGTTGGTCAGATTGAGGCAGCAAAATCACTCGGTATGACTAATTTTCAAGTTTTTAAGCGTGTGACATTGCCAGAAGCAGCAACAGTTGCGGTAGCACCACTTGGCAATGCGTTGATGGGCTTACTCAAAGGGACATCACTTGCCTTTGTGGCAGGGGTGATTGAGATGACCGCCGAAGCTAAAATCATCGGTGGCTCTAGTTTCCGTGTTTTCGAAAGCTACCTCGCCGTTGCGCTCGTTTATTGGGCGATTAACCTCGTCTTCGAAAACTTGATTAGATTATTAGAACGGAAATTACAGATTACACCGAAACAAAAAAATAAAAGTCGCTTGATTCAAACCGAAAATCCTTTTGAACACGGCTATGTAGATAATGGTGGAGGAAATGCGATATGACCATCAAACTTTCAAATCTATCTAAGAAATTTGGCGACACAGTCGTCTTGAATGATATCTCATTAGAGGTTGAGCCGGGTGATGTGATTGCACTAATTGGGGCATCTGGTGCGGGGAAATCAACTTTTTTGCGATCGATTAATTATTTGGAAGCACCAGATTCAGGTCAGATTGACATTGATGACTTACATCTCGATTTTGCGACCATTAGTAAAACTGACATCTTGAGCCTTCGCCGTAAGACTGCCATGGTTTTCCAGCAGTTCAATTTATTTGAGCGTCGGACAGCACTTGAGAATGTCATAGAAGGCTTAATTCAAGTCAAAAAACTAGATAGAGCAACCGCAGTAGCATTAGCCGTACAAGAGTTAGCTAAGGTTGGCTTATCAGATCGTATTGATTATTATCCGAAATTTTTATCTGGTGGCCAAAAACAGCGCGTTGGTCTTGCGAGAGCATTGGCTATGCAACCGGAGTTACTGCTCCTAGATGAGCCAACATCAGCCCTTGACCCAGAATTGGTTAGCGAAGTACAAGAATCAATCGTTCAGGCTGCCAAATCAGGTCAAACTATGATTATCGTCAGTCACGAGATGGATTTTGTCTATCATGTGGCAACCAAGGTGATTTTTTTAGAACAGGGGAAAATCATCGAATCTGGCACGCCAGAAGACGTCTTTTACGCGCCTAAACAACCGAGAACGAAAGCCTTTCTCGCACGTCACACTAAAAATCTCGAAATGGGGAGTTTTCTTTAATGCAAGCTATTTTAGCTATCTATCTTAAATCTTTGTTGATATCAGCCGGTTTTGTCCTGCTGCTTAGTGGTCTCTACATGTTAGGAATCATTTCACGAAATTATGACAAGCCTGTCAGCGTCCGACAAAATAAAATTTTCGATGTCTTGTTGATTGATATCTTAACAATTCCAATCTTGAGTTTTGCTGTTTTGGCTATCTTGATTATTTTGAAGTCTAGATGATTGGCATCGTTAGTCAATGTCTCATTTGGGATAGTGATGACCTCTGAAAGTTGGGTATAACATCTAACCTTTGGTGGTCATTTTTGATGCTAACCAATCTGATATAAGGCGGTTAAAAAAGTCAACGAGATGATTTGATGACTGACCTTTTGAGCACGACAAACGCATGAAATAAATAGTTCCCTAGTATCTCTATTTATGTTAAAGTAAAAGAAAAGCTATTAAGGGAGTTCATGATGTACGAAATCTACGCGTATTTAGAAAGCGTCACAGATCCGC
>NZ_BAAGGP010000116.1:0-6635 GCF_054658615.1 Pseudolactococcus yaeyamensis | reverse complement strand
TACTCAAATTTTGAAATTCTGGTAGTTGAGAAAAAGTACCTGTTTGATAACTTCTACCAACTTTAACATTTCCTATACTTTGTAACAACTGTTTAGTCGTCGCAATCATTTCTTCAACTTGATTAAAACCCGGATCCCAATTCTCATAGGCAGACCATGTACTTTGCTGGTCGCGTGCAATTCTCTGCATGGATTCAAGGTCCCTCCGTACATTCGAAATCGCATTTGCTCCTGCACCACCTAAACTAACCAAATGGCTAACCGAACCCGACACACGTCTCATATGATTTTCAAAACCATTCATGTGGGAAATCGCATTGTTTGTCCCTTTGATGTGAGCCTTTAAATCTTCATTGATAAGTCGGAAATTGCTATTCGTATCGACTTGCTTATAACCATTCCAATAAACACCTGTAGCTGTATGGAAAGTTTGAAGAGTGTTCAACAACTTCGCATTACCTAATCTCTAAGAAATATATTGATTTATAGCATACTTCAATACTTTCTTTTTCTGTTGTTCACTCAAATACTAATCTTCTAAACTCATTTCATTAAACACACCCTCTAGGAAATCATTAACATCTTCAAATTCTGCCATTAACTCTCCCGAAGGTTTATCTAAAATTTGATATTTTTTTTCATCAGGGAAATACACATACCAACTAATATTACCATCTCCCAAAATAAGATACTTCCTGAGTTCATCATTTGTATACCAATCAAGATTATTTTCTACCAAATCAGTTCGGCGATTACCTTCATTACACTCATAAAGTAAGACACCACCAAATCCAACCCCATTGGTCATTTCAAAAAAATATTTTAGCTCTGGTGGCAGTATTTTTTCAAGGTCTTGTCTTATTCTCAAAGAAAATTTCTCAAAATTATCGCTACTAATTCCTGACTGTATATCATAACCTATAATTCTTTGAAATTCATGAACTTTATCCAATTGTTTTTCCCAATTTATCATTCTATTTACCACCTTTCAAAGTTTTGGTAGGGTAAATAGGCGCTTCTATCATGGGCCAATCAACTATTCTTTCTTCGCCTATTCCCAAACCTTTTTTAACTACAGTTTGATAATTTGTGATTACTTTGTGATAAGGTTCGTTTTTTATTAAAACAAGATTACTAAAATCATTAGTCCCACTATCATCTAATGGTAACTGATGATGTTCTTATCAGTCAGCCATATCACGAAATTCATCAAAAGGATCAGACACTTTTTCTGGAATAGATTCAATTTCTTCCGTTTCTTCTGGAGCATCTGCCATCTCTTTTTTAAGGTCATCTTGCCACTTACCATAAATTTCAAGAAAGCGGGTTTCTTCTTCATCAGAGTAACCCTCAAAAACAACTTTATCAATGTTTTCATGATTAAAAAAGATAGTGGTTTCTGGATTCAATCCTGCCGGATATAAGACACCCATATAGTCCGCAAAAGTATCTCTTTCTGTTACTTGATCCGTATAAACAGCACCACGACCAACAACAACCAATTTTTGCAAACCTTCTTCGAGCAATACAACACTACCAAGTGGTAGTAACTTTTTAGTTTCAGACATTTGTTTTCTCCATTTTCTTTTCTAAATTTGTTCCTTTAATATGCTTATTAAAATATTTTTCGCCATACCATTCTAACTGTGATTTCTTTTCCCGTTCTCGATTTTCTTCTGGATATTTAAATTTGTAATAGCCATAAAGTAAATAAGGAAGGAATAGATACATCTCCATTATAACAATAGCAATATCTATGATGAGCCATAAAGCAATCACTCCTATAAAGCCCACAATATCTGTTCTAACACCTGTCGTTTCAGGAAAAATAAATTTCCATAAAGCAACGCCAATCACTGCTAACCAACCATATTTCATAAGAAATTTCATGATTCTTTGGATAAAATCATCTATTATTTCACTTTGGGTTTCAATAGCAAATAACTGTTTGTTTAGTGACCTCAACCTACTTCTGACTATTACATAGTAAACACTTCCTATTACAGTCATAAAAAACATAATCCCCCAAATAGTCATAGGGATAAGAAACATAGTGAGGAATAGTAAATTAACTTCAATTATCAACCAACGTAACATATTAGTAGTGTTAATGTACGCAAAGAAAAATTTAGTATTTTTACTTCTCTTAAATAATGTATATATCCATATTAAAATATATAGAGTAAACAAAATTAAAAACAATTTTATTGGTAAAAAATTAATTTTAGGCTGTGGAACTGGGCTAATGGTGTATGAGGTCTTTACACCATTAGTTACAAAAACAGCAATACCATATAAAATAGCAATAATAAGTACTGCCATTACTTTTAGCAGAATTGGCTTTTCTCTAGTTCCAAGCTGCTCAACATCTTTTATCATATACTTTACAGCATTATCATCTTGTAAAATTAAACTCTCTTCAAAACTAGCGGTCATAAACTTAGGTAATTTCATTACTACCACCCCAGCTTAATCTTTGGCAAACCAAGTGCATTTCCGATTGATTTACCAACATTTTGAATATCTCTTATCATCAGCCACCTCCTTTCTTTTCCAAAGAAGTTCCTTTGATACGCTTATTAAAATATTTCTCGCCATACCACTCTAACTGCGATTTGTTTTCCCATTCTCGATACTGTTCTGGATATTTCCATCTGTAATAAGCATAAAGTAAATATGGTAAGAATAAGTATATTTCAGCTATTACCAGCGCAATATTCACAATCAACCACATTGCAATGACGCCTATAAAGCCCACAATATCTGTTCGAACACCTGTTGTTTCAGGAAAAATAAATTTCCATAGCACAACGGCAATAACCACTATCCAACCATATCTCATGACTAATTTCATTGATTTTTGGATTAAATCATCTATTTTATCATTTTTTCTTTCAATATTAAATAGTTGCTTATTTAAAGCTCTTAACTTACTTCTACCCACTGCGTAACTTATTAGAGCTATCAGACCAAATAACACTACAACACCAAAGACGGTTAACGGAATAAACAAATATGTTAAAAAGAATAAATTGACCTCTATAACCAACCAAATCAGAAAGTTATTACTGTGAAAATGATATTTCTCTTGTTTCAAGTAAAATACTTTGTTTTTATTTAACAAAAATATGCTAGACAGCCATAAAATCAATAACAACCAAAATAACCATTGTGGTAAAAAATTAATTGTAGGTATAGGTACTGGACTATCTGGGTCGTGGTGATAATAAAAATAGGTCATCCCATATAAAAGAGCTATCGCTGGTAAAACTAAAAAGAGTTTTAACACAGGTCTTTTATAGAGTTCCTTTGGATCTCCTTTTTTTATCATATAGTCAATCAAACTGTCGTCTTGTAAAATTAAACTCTCTTCAAAACTAGCGGTCATAAACTTAGGTAATTTCATTACTACCACCCCAGCTTAATCTTCGGCAAACCAAGTGCATTCCCGATTGATTTACCAACATTTTGAATATTTTTACAAGCGCTTTTTACAGTGTCAATCCCTTGACTAACTCCCTTACCAATAGCTTCTTTACCTTTATCATAAAGTTTATATGCCCCATCTTTAATATCATCATATAAATTGGGATTAATGAGTTGAGCTACTACATTTGCTGTCCCTAAAAATGCTCCCACGCCCATTCCAACAGGTCCAAGTGGTGCTAAAAGAGTCATGCCCTCAAGTGGTCCAATGCTCTTAATCGTTTCTATTCCACCACCGATTATTCCTTTGCCAATACTACCAGTTTTACCATACTCATCTATACCACTTGATACAAACGTAATACCTAACTGCGCATAAGTCGCAACACTCGCAACTTTTCCTAAACCTTTGGCAGCCCCAGAATTTTGAAGTCCTTTTACAAGTTTTGAATTTTTTAATCCTTCACTTACGTAAGTTTTGAATGGAGAAGTAAATTTATTGAAATTTTCATAAGCTTTACCTAGTGTATCAATCTTAGGTAACCATCTACCTTTAGAGACCGCCTGACCAAAAGCCTCAAATTTTGCAAGGGCATTTATCAATTTTGTTTGTTGCCCCCTTGAGAGGTATTTTTCTGCCAATAGCCAGAATTCATCATTCCCAAGTAATTTTTTAACAACATTTTCAGGATAAGCCTTTAACAACATCTCGAATCGTTTAATATTATCACTTTTTCCACCTTTCAGTGGTTTCAGAAGTTTCTCTACTTCTTTATACAAATCCAAATAAGCATTAGTTGACCCACCAGCCTGCACTTTTTTAGTTTTTGAATCAAGTTGGTTCATCCAGTCTGTTATGGCGCCACTATTCTTTTGATTATAAGCACCCATCTGAGCTGAAAGATTACTCAATGACGCATATCCCGATAGATTAAAGAAACCGCCTTTAGTATAAGACCTACCAACTGAGATGTTACCAATTTCATTAAGTAAGCCTTTAATTGTGGCTATCATTTCCTCAACTTGATTAAGACCGGGATCACAGTTTTCATAATGCGACCATCTATCTGCTTGCTCTCTCGCAATTCTTTGCATATCTTCAAGATCATGTCGTACATTCGCAATCGCACCTGCACCTGCATCCCCTAACGAAACAATGTGATTCACTGAACTCGCAACTTGTCTTATATGATTTTCAAAACCATCCATGTGATGAATCGCATTTTTTGTATCTTGAACGTGCGATTTAAAATCTTCATTAATTAATTTAAAATTACCAGACGAATCCACTTGATTATAACCATTCCAGTAAACAGCTGAGGCTGTTTGGAATGTTGTTACCGCCGTGATTAAAGCCTCTATCAGATTTAAATGAACTTCTGAGATGTAAGCCTTCATGTTGTCCGCACCATTACCATAGATTTGCTTGGTACTTGCTAAATTTGACAAGCCTTGACTCAAACTATTCAGTCTAGTTGTCCGACTATTAAGTCCCTTATTTAAACCGGGTGCCTGTCCTTGCCAGCTACTTGCAAAAAATATATTAACGCTCATTGGCTATCCTTTCTGTCTTCAGTTTCTATTTTGACTCCTAGTTGCTCAAATTCTTTGACATCTCTTTGTGCAAGTTGTCCATATTTAGCAATAATACTTGATAGATCGTTATAGATTTTTGAAACTCGCTTTGACTGAGTTGTATTCAAGTTATCATGACGACTCCAACCATCTTTTGTATTTGCGACTGATGAGGTTAAATTAGAAACTTTGACCGTCTCTGTATGATAACCTGATTTGACTCCTCTTGTTGACATATCTACGTTCCTTCACGTCTTGGTCTCTATCAAGCTTTACGATTCATCATATTTACAGCACTAACGTTATATTAATCAAAACCTGATAACATTCCATGCCTGAGCTACCACATCTGGATGCTTAACCGCATCAATCGTATTAACTAATGAATACTGTCGACTTTTGCACTCGCTAATTGATTGTTCAATGCTACTTTTAGCCCTATTTAATTGAGATTTAGCGCTTTCAAGTTTATCATTATACTGATTTTTCTTTTGTCCAGACCAACGACCACTTCCTGCTTTTTTTAATGTTTGAATCCGATAGTTTTGCAAATCACTACTGATATGCTTAAATTGAGTGATTGCAGTTGCTAATGCTTGGATTCTGCTTAATGTATAATAGGGATCCATAGTTTATTCCTCCATTTTTATAGAATTAGTTTTAGAATACCTCTAACCAAATAACATCATCTTAATTTTCTTTTTCTAAGTTTGTAAAATGGATCATTGGGATATTCAAGTTCTGTTTTTTCTTGAATCGGCGGTGTAGTAGATACAGCATTGGAAGTACTTGCTTTAGGTTGTGTAATTGTTGCCACATTTTCTTCAATAGGTTTAGGAGCTACACCAGCTTTTTCAAGTTGTTGCTTAGAAAAATCATTATCTAGGTCGTCCTCATACCCTGAATGCTCGACTTTTGTGATTGCTTTCTCTTCTATCACTATCTTTTTGTATCCCCCACCATCACCATAAGGATGTGGGATACCTCTATAAGCGGTTGTCATTTCACCTGTTTCTTGCTTTCTGAATATTCTCGCTACAATAACATATTTACTATCATCATCTTTGATACTCACTGCTGTACCAAGTGGCAAAAGTTTTGAATCTTTAGACATCTGATGCCCCACTTTCTTTTGGTAGTTTAATCTGCTCATAAACAGCACCACCTTTAATCGTATAAAACGCTTCATAAAGTTGAAGTTCTGGCTCTTGAGAATAGGTTTGACCTTTAAGTAAAGGAGAATCATAAACTCTAGCACCAATCAAACCTGAGAACTTCAATGGTCGGATAAGTTTCGCAATCTCCTCAAATGATTTAGCAATATACTCATGTGGTGTGAAGATAATAAAATTCAACCCTACTTTACTGCTAGCTTTCAAAGCTAAAACAAAGTCCTCTGCCTTTAGATTTGTTTTTAAAATAAAATCAGAGAGATTGCTAATAATGAGTGTCATTGGGACACCTATTTCTTTTTTTTTCAAAAGTTTGATATAACCAACAATACCTACCACTATCTCTTTGGCATCGTTCTTATCTGTGATGTGTGTAATCTTTTGCGACAATGGATTTTTTTCAATCGTCTCCTCAAAACTTTCATCAAAATCTACAAGTATTACTTCCGTTGAAGATTTGTT
>NZ_BAAGGP010000115.1:0-6793 GCF_054658615.1 Pseudolactococcus yaeyamensis | reverse complement strand
GTGCGTTTGGTGGAGACGCTACTACGTAACCACCAACTCTATACGCCACCAAGGAGGCATATGGATCAATAAAATTTTATTGAGCACAAGTCCTTGATAGCACTTGCGAAAAAATTTATTTTTCGTATTTTTCTAGTCAAAATTTATACCACTCCAAACAGTTTCTGTCTATCTACTCAAGCATCAACAAAGCTGCCACGAACTTCTCCCCGACTGACCTCACTCACTCTTAATCTTCGATGCGATAAACATCGCGACCCTTCATTTCTTGGATATTGCGGTAATTGCTCCGCAATTTATCTTGTAATAAATCTTTCTCAGCTGGTGAAATTTTGATTGGCTCTTCTAAAATCAGCCAAGTAATCGTTTGGTTCAATGGTGGTGTCGTCATTGAACCCTTGTAAGTCCAGAAAGTCTGATTTTGGGGTAACAATTTATTGATATCAAAGTCAACCAATTTATGCGGGCTATTTAACAGTGTCAAGATACTGTCATCTGTGCAATCTTCATCGACATCGGCAAAAACAGCCAGAACCAGCTGGTTAATGTCCACACTCTCAAAAGCAAAATGAATCTCTGCTACGTGTCTTTTACCATTGACCAAATGCTCAGCCCCATCATGAAAATGGAAACGGTTGAGCATATATTCATGCCCTCGCCATTGCAAATCACCATCCGCATAAATCTGAATCCCAACCGGCGTATCTTTCACAATAACTTCTTGGTCGCTTGGCAAATTAATCTGTAAAGAGGTATCCACCTCAGCTAACAACTGATCCGTCTGCACATCAATCGGCGACTGAGGGATCAAAGTATGATCAGCAAGCGCCCACTTCTCTTGGTGCCTGTAATCTAGATGTTTCATCATGGCAACTCCTTTAATGATGAGCGAGATTTTCTCGCGAAGCATTCCAATAATTGTCTCTTAATAACCTTGTCAAAAGTATGCACAATAACTTTTTGTTCACCCCCTGTCAAGTGTTGTCCTAATCTATCATACCATATTTTTGGAAGATACTTGAAATTTTAAATTCAAAACTTCGTGCCAATATGCAGTTATCCACTCATAGAAAAATCCTCTATCACGATTTTTCCGAATAATCAACGCTATTTTAAAACAAAAAACATTATATTAGACTAAAAATCAGAATATTGTGATAAGATATGAGAAAGCAAAAAACAACGTCGCACTTTAATCAACAAGACATGGAGATAAACATGCCAAACACAGTCCTATCACTTCAAGCACAAAAAAATAAACAGCAAAAAATCACAATGTTGACTGCCTACGACTTCACAACAGCCAAACTTTTCGATGAGGCTGGGATTAATATGCTTTTGGTCGGAGATTCCCTCGGGATGGTCATGCTGGGCTACGAAGACACCTTAAAAGTAACAATGGCCGACATGATTCACCACACCAAAGCCGTCTCACGCGCCGCAAAAAACGCTTTTGTCGTGGCTGACCTACCCTTTCTATCCTACCACGTCAGCACTGAAAATGCCGTCAGTAATGCCGGTCGCCTGATTCAAGAAGGTGGCGCAAATGCCGTCAAACTAGAAGGAGGCGAGGCTTTCACGAATGTCATCACAGCTATCACAAGAGCCGCTATCCCTGTCGTCGCACATCTCGGGCTAACCCCACAATCTGTCAATGCCTTTGGCGGCTTCAAAATACAGGGGCGCACGGAAGTCGCTGCAAGACAAGTGATTAAAGACGCCCTTGCGGTGGAACATGCCGGAGCTTTTGCAGTTGTCCTAGAGGGCATTCCTGCGCGATTGGCCGAGTTCATTAGCCAACTTTTACACATTCCGACCATTGGTATCGGTGCAGGCAACGCGACTGACGGTCAAGTCCTAGTCTATCAAGACATGCTAGGTATGATTGATACCTTACAGCCAAAATTTGTCCGACGTTTTGCTGAAGGTGGCACACTCATCAAGGAATCTGTTGCCCACTTTCAAAGAGATGTCCAGTCTGGCGATTTTCCAAATGACACCGAGAGCTACAAAATTGATCCCGATATTATCCAAAAATTAAAGCAAGAATTTACCTTACACAATATAGAGGAAACTGAGACATGATACCAACTCTTACAACCATTTCGGAACTCAAAACACAGCTTGTACTATGGCGGCATGAAAACCAAACAATCGGTCTAGTGCCAACTATGGGCTTTTTGCATGAAGGTCATCAAAGCCTCATCCGCAAGGCCGCCACTGACAATGACCGTGTCGTCGTCAGTATTTTTGTCAATCCCACCCAGTTTGCTGCAGGCGAAGATTTAGATACCTACCCACGAGACCTCGCCCAAGACCAAATCAAGTGTCTAGAGGCAGGTGCTGACCTTATCTTTGCACCTCACGTTTCTGAGCTGTACCCATCTGGCTTTAATACCTATGTCACAACATCTGGCATTAGTGACCTCCTAGAAGGTAAAAGTCGTCCCACGCATTTTCGTGGTGTCACAACAATCGTCACCAAACTCTTTAATCTCATCCAACCAAACAAAGCTTACTTCGGACAAAAAGATGCCCAGCAAGTAGCCGTGCTACAGCAAATGGTGCGTGACCTCAACCAAGATATTGAATTAGTTGTCTGCCCAATTATCCGTGAACCCGACGGTCTCGCTAAAAGCTCACGCAATACCTATCTCAGCATAGATGCTCGACAACAGGCCGTCATCTTATTCCAAGCGCTAACACTAGCCGAAACCCTCATTTCAAATGGTGAGCTCAAAACGAGCAATATTATAGCCGCCCTCAACACACATATTCAAACCCAATCCTTAACCCAAATAGACTATATCAAAATCGTCGACCCTACCACCCTACAAGACATCGACATCATCACCACAGACATCTTACTGCTACTTGCCGTCTATGTTGACCAAACACGACTGATAGATAACAAACTTATACATTTGGAGGCCTAACACATGCTACTAGATATGCTGAAATGCAAAATTCACCGCGCCACCGTCACACAGGCCGAATTGGACTATGTCGGTAGTATCACTATCGACGCTAAATTATTAGCAGCGTCAGGCTTACTCCCCTATGAAAAAGTACACATCGTGAACATTAATAATGGCGAGCGCTTTGAGACCTACGTGATTGAAGGCCCAGCAGATACAGGCGTCATCTGCCTCAATGGTGCAGCTGCCAGAAAAGTCCAAGTCCAGGATAAAATCATCATCATGGTCTATGCGCAAGTCACACCAGAAGAGGCTAGAGTTCTCAAACCACAAGTCGTCTTTGTCACAGACGACAACAAAATAGAGAAAATCACAGATTACGAAAAAATCGGGTATTAAAAGATTGGGACAAAAGGCTTCAAAAATGGATAGACTAAACTGATGCTAACTTTCGACTTTTCACAGGTTCTTGATTTTTCAATGGTAGCAGCACTTTTCTTGCTAATGAGGTTGGGACAAAAGTCAGGAATTCCTTATTTTTGACAAATTTTGAAACTGAAAAACCGCATGAAATCAACGTTTCCAGAAACGCATTTCGTGCGGTTTTCGTATTTTGAAACTTTTGTCCCAGTCTCTTTCACACAAAATAGGCTATGAACGTTTCCGTTTAACATCGGAAATGGTTCATAGCCTATTTTTTTAGAGGATTTTTGTCCCAACCTCTTATTTGAGTTTCCATTTTGGATAGAGGACACCCAGAAAGACAGCAATCGGCACAAAAACACCTGCAAGCAGTTTATTCTGGAAAGTTAGCAGACTCACTACTAGCTCAACCAAACTAACCGCAAACACCAGATTTCGAATCAACTTGCTCGCTGCCAAATTTTTAGCACTTGCTTTAAGTGGGTAAAGATTGGTCAAGATTTGATAATCCTGAGATTGACGAATCGGAAACAGTTGAAAAACAAGTAAGTAATCAAAAATTAAAGCGAGTAACAAAGCAAAAATATCCGCATGAATAAAGATAAGCGAAAGCACAGCAAGTCCTAGCAAACGCAACATAAGCATCCAATAATCACCACTTCGCAAAAAAGTTCTGATGAAAAGATAATCATAAGTCATTTTTGACTTAGGCAGCAGAACATCCAGATACTTGCGCCGTTTAGCCTGCTGCTGTAAGCCCTTGACCTCTGTAAACTGGCTAAATACCTTCAGCACCGCATTTTGACGATTTTTTTCATAATTGATAAGTGATTGCCACTGAATCAGCTCATCTTGAACAAATGACTGCGCTTTTTTCGAAAGCAGAAAATATTTAATCGCGATTAAGACGATAGCCCAGACTAGCGTTAAGGGAAGTGGCAATTTAATAAGCGGGCTGATGATAACCGTCATCAAAACAATCACAACCGCTGGAAAGAGTAGTGATTTTTTCACAGCGCTTATCAGATAGGCTTGAACAGCTTTTTCTTTTGCTAGGAGAAATTGTTGGTCTGCGCGTTCAACAAACGTCGCTAATCGCCCGAAAAACAACACCATAATAGAGATTAGGACAGCTATCACATAACCCGGTAGCCAATGCGCCGGTAAATTTTTCAAGAAATCTGCATACTGATAGGCTAGAAAACCAATAAGTAACATGAGAATGAGAACAAAATGGTCATTGAAGACATAACGCAGATACTTCAGATTCTGCGACCGCCAATTGCCGCGCCGTTTAGCAAATAAATCATAGATGTCTTTAGCCATGCGCCTGCCAACTTTCATCAGTCAAAGCGACATAAATCTCATCAAGACTTGCCTCAGGCAAGTTAAATTTCACACGTAATGCCGCTAAATCACCGTCTGCAATGACTCGACCCTCATGTAAGACGATAAATTTATCACAGAACCTCTCTGCAGTTGATAAAATATGCGTCGACATCAAGATAGATGCCCCTGTTTTTTTCATCTCTAACATCAGGTCAATCAAGTCATTTATAGCAAGGGGGTCAAGCCCCAAAAATGGTTCATCAATAATATAAAGGGAAGGCTCAGTCAAAAAAGCACAGATAATCATCACTTTTTGTTTCATCCCTTTAGAAAAATTCGCCGGAAACCAATCTAGCTTATCAGAAAGTCTGAACGTTTTCAGTAATTTTTCAGCACGTACCATAGCCACTTCTGGCGCAACATCATAGGCTAAGGCTGTCACTTCAATATGCTCGCGCAAGGTCAATTCTTCATATAAAGACGGCTGCTCAGGAATAAAACCAATTTTTTTACGGTAGGTTTCAGCGTCCTCACGGATACTCACCCCATCCAGCAAAATCTGACCTTGATAGGGTGTCAGCAACCCAATAATCTCCTGAATTGTCGTCGACTTTCCTGCACCGTTTAGGCCAATCAAGCCGACAAGTTCACCGTCATTGACCATAAAATCCACGTCTTTCAGAACGGTCGTTCCGAAATAACCACCTGTTAAATTTTCTATTTTTAATGTCATATGCGCTTTCTATACTCTTTTTTACATAAAATGCTATACTATAATTATAACAAAATTCAGAAAAGAAACGGTAAAATTCATGACAGATTGCATTTTTTGTAAAATTATCTCTGGGGATATCCCCTCTTATCAAATTTATGAAGACGATGATGTTCTAGCCTTTCTCGACATCACACAGACGACCAAAGGTCATACCTTGGTTGTTCCCAAAAAACATATCCGAAACGTTTTAGAAATGTCTGCTGAAGATGTTGCAACGCTATTTTCTAAAATCCCTGAAATCGCTACTCGCATTACCAAAACACTGGGCGCAAGCGGTATGAATATACTTCAAAACAACGAAACTATCGCAGGACAAACCGTTTTTCATATGCATGTTCACTTGATTCCGCGCTATAGCAAAGAGGATGGCTTCACGGCTAGCTTCACAGAGCATGACATCGACCTAAACGAACTTCAGCGTACTTTAAACACCCCTTAATACCTGAATCAGTGGTATCAGACACCTAGTAGCATTGGCTCAAAGGAAAGAGGAAAAATGACATGAGCATTATCGACTATTTTAAAGATTTAAAAGCAATCGGCGGCGATCTGATTTCAGAAACGGCTGAGACTAAGAAACATTTGGATGCCGTCAGGCTTGAGCTTGCCTATGCGCAATTTGTCATGGCGGATATCAAAAAAGATATCAATGCATACCAGTTTCAAACCCGACCACGAATTGGTGCCATGACTAGCTTATCAACTAAAATTCAAAACGAGCTCTCGAAATAAAATGAGAACTCGTTTTTTCTATATGCTTAAAAGTCAATCTTGGAACTACTGATGGCAGAATTGCTACTAGGTCTGTTTAAAAGCGATCGCGAGTAAATTTTCGCCCCCAGAATCCTCCGAATAATTCAGCAATCACTATAACACCGATAAAAATCAATAACTTGCTTGTATTCGGAATATAGCGAAACGTTTTTTCAGAAAATCGAAGTACTAAGAGAACAGTCATCATACACACATTGGACACGATTATTTCCTTTATCTTATCATTCTTTACCAAATTAAAAGTTAGAAACAACATGCCAAGACATGTCAAATGGACACCAACTTCCATCATTCCAACTGTTTGGAATACATATAACTCGAGCAAGGTTGTAGCCATGCATCCCACTGCAAATTTTAACATATAATCCTCCCCCAAAGATATTAATAATATCAGAATTTTATATTTTGGTCAACTAATATGACTCAAACAGCACGACAAACGCATGACTCTCTCTCCCAATCTCAAAATAGGAAGCGTGTTTTTAAAAATAACAGCTCTCACATTGAAAACAACTGTGCCAAATAATCTGGAAAAGTCATTGATAACGAAAAACGTTTGAGACGAATGCTCATC
>NZ_BAAGGP010000114.1:0-6860 GCF_054658615.1 Pseudolactococcus yaeyamensis | reverse complement strand
TGCACTCGAAGCGATTTAATCGTTGACAACAGATAATAGTTATGTAAAAATAAATTCATAGAGATAGAAAAGCTATTTCAAAAAAGAAAGCAGGTACTAACATGGCATATGGAGACTATTGGAAAGTTGTCAGCAGCGAGGACTACGAGAAAATCAAAACATGGCTTGATGTTCATGATTTTGAAGACATCAATACTGAAAGTGTTGACATTGCTTATCTATTATTTGGTAATAAATACGGAGAAGACATCGGGCTAGTCTATTGGGATGAAGCAGAAGCAGAAATCAACGAGGAAACAGGAGAGCCCTATTATGATGAAGAAGACACTTGGCGCTACTATTCAGATTATGATGAAGAAGATACAATCGAGTATCATATCTCAAACGACGAGAAAATTCAAAAACTAGCCAATCATCTGGCACAAAATCATTGGCGCTATTCAGACGATTTAATCCCTGTTGATTCTGATATGACTTTTGAAGCTTATCAAGACCAACTCAGTGAAGCAGGCTATTCAGATTTTTAGAAAACGATATATATCACGTATATATCGCGATGGCTATTTATATATACGTGATATATATAAAAAGTCAAAAAGAAGAAAAAATATATATACCGTATATATAAAATGCTCAAAACGTATATATGCTATATATACTCAACTTGAAATGATATATATGCCGTATATATTGCGATGGCTGTTTATATATACGTGATATATATATAAAAGTCAAAAAGAAGAAAAAAATATATATGCCATATATATAAAATGCTAAAAACGTATATATGCTATATATACTCAACTTGAAACGATATATATAGCGTATATATTGCAATGGCTGTTCATATATACGTGATATATATATAAGTCAAAAAGAAGAAAGCCATATATATGAAATGCTCAAAACGTATATATGCTATATATACTCAACTTGAAATGATATATATAGCGTATATATCAAAGAAAGGACTAAAATGACCCAGAAAAAAATGTTATTGGTTGTCAAAGATGAACAGATAGCGTGGCTTAATCATCAAAATAATGCGACTGCCAGTTTGAGAGCACTGATCCACACAGCGATTGAAAGATTTGGGAGTTCAGATTTGTTTGAGGCAGCACTCATATCAACTGATTTATTAGCTGATATAAAAGCAGATGAAAAAGACGATGTTGATTTAAACCAGCCTCATATCACGCCATCAGAGATTGAAATTGATAATGACACTGAAGATTTTAGCGCTATGTTAGGTCTAAACTAAAGAAAATGACAGGAGAAAAACATTATGAAAATGAAAGCAGCAATCGATTTAGGAAACGGTTATGTCAAAGGCAATGTCAATGGAGAAGTCTTGAGCTTTCCAAGTGTTGTCGCAACACCGAAGAAAAGCAGTTTAGAAGTCAGTGAAGCTGAGACTGATGAGATGATGGATCGTCTTATTGATAAAATGGCAGTCAGCTTTATTTCAGAAGCCGTGTCATCGACAAAGCCCTATATCTTTAATGAGCAGGCATTATCAAGCGGTCGTCCACTTTTGGAATTTAATGTCTTTGACAAAATCACAAAGGCTCAAAATGATTTGACAACTATTTTGATATTGGCAACCATTGCACAAAATGCGCTTGTCAGCCAATACAAGCAAACAGGACAGCTTGGAAATGTAGCAGTCGAGGCAAAATTAGTAACGGCTTTACCGATAGATGAAATCAAATTATACAAGCAGGCATTCATTCAAAAATTGGCGCAGCAGGAACATACCATCGTCTTCAACAATTTCTATAAAAAGGTCACGGTCACGATTAATTTTGAGAAAATCATGGTCATCAGCGAGGGAGAAGCTGCACAGTATGCTTTAAAACTCGCCAATGAGCAATTCAAAGCGGTCATTGAAAAAGAGTGCCGTAACAAGCAACCAGAGCTTGATATGTCAGTTGATGATATTTTATCGGCTAAAAATACTTTGGGGATTGATATTGGCGAGGGAACGATTGACTTCCCCGTTTTCAATGATGGTAAGTTCAACCAGGAAGCATCAAGCAGCATTAACGTTGGCTTTGGCAATTTACTTGAGGCAGTCGCAGATGACCTTAACTATCCGTCACGTAAGACAATTACTGAGTTTCTACAAAGGGATGTGACAGCAATTACGCAAAATAAACGCAATAAAATCATGATAGCGCTTGAAGATAATAGTGAAGATTTTGTCGATACGATTAACAAGGCAATCACAAAAGTTATTTCCAAAACAGGCGAAAACTTAGAGGCTATCTTTGTCTATGGTGGCGGCGCAACACCGCTTGAAAGCCTTTTATTTGATAGAATTAAAGCACACGCTGCATCAGCCAGTGACAATGATGTGCCGATTGTTTATTTAGACAGTCAATACTCAAGAATGCTTAACTTGAGTGGTTTAGTTGCGATTGTTGAGAAACTATAAATTCTCCCTTAATGCAGTTGTAGCCTCATAAATATGTTAAAATGGATGAGATAAGGGAGACAAAATAAATGGTTGATACTTTACCAGAAGAAATTGAGTTAGAGTTTGTACGTAAAAAATCACAAAACGGTATTGCTTATAAAAACAATAACGATGAGACTAAAGTCATTCGAGTAGGTATCCCTGCTTGGCAGACTTTTACTAGTCTAGCTAAAAGTCAGGGAAAAAACTATAAAGAGATGTTTAACGAAATAGTAGCTTACTACGTTGAGAATTCAGGGAGGTTCTCTGACGTGCAGCCAGAGATAATAGATAAGAAACAGGAGAAAAAGAATGTATGATTTTAGCAAAATTGATAGATTAAAGCAGAAGTTAAATGACTACCGCCCACTAACTCAAGAGCAGGTGGCGCAGATTGAACGAGAAAAAAAGATTGAGCATGTCTGGTCATCAAATGCCTTAGAGGGCAATAGTTTGACAAAATATGAAACAGCCTCTATTTTGGAAGTAGGGTTGACTGCTAATGGCAGTCCTGTGAAAGACGTACTTGAAACACTTGATTTAGGAAAAGCCTATAACTTTATGGAGGAGTTAGCAACTGGTAATCAGGAATTATCTGAAGAAGTTATCCAAAAAATAAATCAATTAGTTACCATCAAAAGCGTTGATAATATTGACTTTGCGGGTGTTTATCGACTGGTTAATGCTTATCCTTATCGAGTTGAAGGAGTAAAATATGCAGAGCCGATTTATATTCGTCAAGAAATGGGAAATTTGATTTATTGGCATGATGAAATAGCCAAGTCTCTCCATCCAGTTGAATATGCAGCATTATTACATCTAAAATTTGTCAGTATCCATCCATTTGCGGATGGTAACGGTAGAACAGCAAGGCTTTTGATGGCTTTCGCTTTAGTGAGAAATGGTTTTCCAATCGTTAATATTCAGCCAGAAGCCAATTCAAGAAGTGAATATATGGAAGCATTGGCTAATTCACAACGCCAAGATAATCCTGAACCTTTTGTCAATCTTGTTATCAAGTATGTAGAAAAAGAGTTAGAAAGTAGGATTTCTATTTTAGAGTTGAATGAATCTAATCTTAATCATTTTGGTAAAGCGATAGAACATGATTTAGACGATGAACTGGAGTTATGATTTGAAAATAACCTTATTGGTAAGGCTATTTTAGGGAGAATATAATGCGTGATTTACCAGAAGATTATATCAAAGATTTAGCCATCCGCTTTAGCCACCATTCA
Organism: Pseudolactococcus yaeyamensis; assembly: GCF_054658615.1. NCBI lineage: Bacteria > Bacillati > Bacillota > Bacilli > Lactobacillales > Streptococcaceae > Pseudolactococcus > Pseudolactococcus yaeyamensis. The sequence continues at coordinate 3,164 of NZ_BAAGGP010000114.1, read as the reverse complement.
ACGGCTTTAGAGGGGAACACGTTGACATTAGCAGAAACAGCCCTTTTGCTTTTGGAGGGGATGACACCCAACAGACGAGTTCATAAGCGTGAAATTTTTGAAATTGAGAGCAACGCACGAGCTTTAAATGTCGTATTGCAAGAAGTGAATGAACCCAATGAGTTGACAGAGTTTATCATCAAGAAAATTCATTATTTTATTGGCGAGAGTACGGTTACCTTTGCGGGGGAATACAAAAAGTTAGACAACTACATTGTCGGTGCTGATTTTCAAACGGTTAAAGCGAGTGAGGTTGCGGCAACAATGGCAGAATTTGTTTCGGATTATAACAAAGCTCTGAAAGAGACGTCGCATCTTTTTGAAACCATTGCAGATTATCATATTAGATTTGAAAAAATTCATCCTTTTTCGGATGGCAATGGTCGCACAGGACGAATGTTAAATGCGTTAGTAGCACTTAAACATGATCGACTTGTACCTGTTATTCCCTCAGATGAAAAAGGAAGATATTTGCAATACTTAAAAGATGAGGATTCAAAAGGTCTAGGGGAATGGCTAGAAACCTTATCTGAATTTGAAGTTGAGAGATATGATGCTTTTGCTTATGTTGCATCGCAGGAAATCAAAGATTTTTCTCAACCTTTACCTAAAAATCGCAAAAAAGCAATTGAATTTGGGGACGATGAACTGGAGATGTAGAAAAAATGGTATTAAAATACGAGAGTGTTTCAAGGGAACAAGCAATTTTTGCCGCAAAACGCTTGTTGGTTGACACGATATGGAAGATAGCTAATATTGAAATACACAAAGGAATCACTTTTCCTGAGACTGCTGAAGTACTATCAGGAAAAGTGCCAGGTAATCTGGAATTTGACGACGCTTTGATTGTCAATAATATTAAGCGTGCATGGAATTACTTGTTTGAGCATATTGATGCTCCGATTTCTTTTAGTCTAATCAGTGAATATAATAAAATCTTAGGAGAGGGAGGGCTAATTGAAAGCCCTGGTAATCTGAGATACTATTCTGCAATTATTGGGGGTAGTACCTATAAACCACCAATGCCAGAAATAGATACTGTACTGGAAACACTCGCTTACCTTGACGACCTTGAGGATAAGGTCGAGCATGGTTTATCCTATTTCAGCGAAATCTCCAAAGGTCAATGGTTTAATGATGGCAATAAACGTACTGCAGCAATGGTTGCCAATCATTACTTAGTCCAACAAGGTGTGGGGATACTAGCAATGGATGTCCCGACTAGAAGCGAGTTTTTCGATGCGCTCATCAAGTACTATGAAAATGGGGATAAATCAACGTATCATAAGTTTTTGTATGAAAATTCATTTGAATTGATGCCATCGGGAATGACACCACTAGAGGTTGGTTGGCAGTATGACGACATAGTAAAAGAAAGCAAGAAAAAACGAACGCTTGATTTAGATGATGAGTTTGAGTTATGATTTGAAAATAGCCTTATTGATAAATTGATATTGATAAGGCTATTTTTTTGTAAAAATTTCGGACTTTACAAATTGTACAGTCCAAAAGTGACAGGAATTATTTTCGGATTATGCAAAGTGTCAACTCTGAATTTTGGGACTTGACGTTTTGAACAGTCCGAGATGTCAAGTCTCACAAAGTCAGTAACCAAGCGATATAGCGTTTTGGATAATCCGAGTTGGAGTATCCAAAACGTTTAAATATGTTTTTATATCTCTTATATAAAGAAGATGATGAAATATAAGTAAAAGAAGAGCAGATTTTTTTGGAAAAATATTTTAGGGGAAAGAAATGTTTGACGAACAAAAATTACTAGAGGAACAACGCCAAAAACTAATTGATGATTTTGTAGCTAAGCTAGAGCAATACGATACCAAAAGAGAAGTGGAGATGAGAGCAGGGGGATGGGAATTTGTGAAAACCGCTGAAAGGACGGTCACTTTCTCTTTTGGCTTGGTCAATTTTTGTCGTAAAGTTTACCGTAAAGACGCAGAATGGTGTTATCCAGTTGATGACTATTTGGCATTAGAACCTTATTCTCGTTTCTCAGAAGAGATACTGTTTCAAATTGTCGATGTGGCGACTGGCTTATCATTTCGTAAAGGTGCTAAAGCATTTACGAATTTGAAAAATATTGACATCACAAAGGATGTTGTCTTAAAAGCTAGAAAATTTGTGACGAAATTACAAAAGCAGAAAAAAGAATACGACTACTACAGAGACAAAGAACTACTAGAAAAATTGAAGGTTGACACCTTGTATCTTGAAGGCGGTGGTGTGATGGTAAAAGCGTTTAAGGAAAAAGAGAACGAGGTTGCCTATACTGATATGGCGCATTTTGTCGTCCATGAGGGCGTGACAAAAGATTATGGGAGTAGGAAGAAAACGGTTGAAAAGCATGAAACTATCTCGTTAAACCTTGACGAAAGCCGAGATGAGGTCGTTGCTTATATTGATGAGCATTATGATATAACGCCTGATACCTTGCTTATTACCAATTCTGATATGGGGCGAGGCTATCATGCGGCAGCGTTTGAAGACATTGCGGCATTATTTAGGTGTAAACATGAGCATTTCTGGGACAGATACCATCTCAATTTGAATATCAAAAAGTTTTTCAAAACGATTTGTAAAGTGCATATCCGAGGTTATGAATTAAAAAATCGTTTGTTTGAAGCGATAAAGCATTTCGATATTGATGAAGCACAACTGATTTTAGATACAGGGGAAGCCCTGATTACAGATGATGAAGAGTTAGAGAAATTTCAAAAATTTAGCAGAAAACTCATCAACAATTTTGAGTACACCAAGCCTGCTCATTTACGAGGACTTAGCGGTGCAGGGATAGGTGTGATTGAAGCACAGCACGTTAAAATCACAGACCGCATGAAACATCGAGGCATGTACTGGTCACTTGACGGTGCAGAAACGATGGCTAAGATGATTATTGATAGCAGCTTGGGTAAATTAAGGGAGCTGTTTTTTGGCGATTGGCGTAAAGAGTATGAAAAAATAAAAGCGCTACCAACTTCGGCAGCAACTTTTCTCAAGAAAAGCCACACGACTTCAACAGTCAATAAAGGGATGATTATTTCTAGGCGCATCCGAAAAGGCTACAACTGATTTTTAAAAATAGTATAAAAAAACGCCTTTTTTAAAAA
>NZ_BAAGGP010000113.1:0-7043 GCF_054658615.1 Pseudolactococcus yaeyamensis | reverse complement strand
GGACGGAGAGAGTGAGGAATGGGACTGAAATGTAGTAGTGGGAGAAGAGGCTGTGCAGGAGGAGTGGAGGGCAGAGGGGTACTATACAGAGGTCAAGAAGTAGTAATACAAGATAGAACGATATGCAAAATTGATAATTCAACGAAAGGAATGTAGGAGGTAGTCAGTAGGCAGTAGGCAGTAGGCAGTAGGCAGTAGGCAGTAGGCAGTAGGCAGTAGGCAGTAGGCAGTAGGCAGTAGGCAGTAGGCAGTAGGCAGTAGGCAGTAGGCAGTAGGCAGTAGGCAGTAGGCAGTAGGCAGTAGGCAGTAGGCAGTAGGCAGTAGGCAGTAGGCAGTAGGCAGTAGTTATTTTATTCAAATCTTACTACAAAAGAATTTGGAATATAAAACATTTTATATATGAATATTTATTTTAAGAAAGGTAGTCATTAGTATGTCATTAAAAAACATAGCAGTGGGAGAGGTAGAAGTCTGGACACCAACCGTAGAACTTCTGCCTCAATCCCTTGACTCTAGAGCCCCTCCTTATAGGAGAGTTGAAAATGACTAGTTATCCATATATGTAAAGGAAAATTTTAAATTTGAACAGAAAAAATAAGAAAAGACTGATAACATCAGAATCCAAAGTTCGTTATCGATTGTTTTCCAAAGATAAGTGGAAATACTTATACGCAACAATGGCGCTTGCGACACTCTTAGGTAATCTACCAACTGAACTGGTCGTGAACGCTGGCCCTATCAATGGGACAGTCAATAGCGTCGGGACTGACTCGGACAGTAAAAGGACTGACTTTGAAGATGTTGTCTATCATCCGACTAACAATAACTCAGCGACATCTCTCACAGTCAAAATACCAGATGAGGTGACAGCTGATGCAAGGCTTAAAGCTGATGCCATTGCCAATAACACGATTACCAGACCTAAAACGTTAGCTGAGTTCTTAAATGCTTGGAAAGATAGCAAGGTCACGTATATTGAGGTTGAGGCTGATATCCCAAGCACATTGATGACATCGACTGCGCGTCCAAATGGTGCGCCCCCCCTCGTTGTCCAAGGGAATGGTCATACGGTTGATTTAGGTGGTACGAACTTGAAATTAGCTGCCGTCACATCAGAAACTAGCGTTACCTTCAATAACATCAACTTTAAAGAAGATATTGCGGGAACTGCGACAGCGGATAGCTCATCCTTCCTTGTGACAGCTAGTGGTACTGGCACGAAGCTGACGGTCAATATGCACCATTTTAGTTTGTCAAGAAGTGATGCTTCTTCGACAACTAAAGGCCCAATCCACGGTGTCTATGCCACTGGTGCTAGAGTTGTCTTTTCTGGTGATAATACCTTTGACATGGCAGGTGGGATTGTAAGAAGTGTTGGTAGTGTTGAAATTGCCAATAACGCCAGTGTCACGCTCAAACGAAATGCTACGGATATCTACACATCAGCGCTTAGATTTGCAGCCTTACCATCAGGTAGTGTCGGCAAATTTAGTGGCCTTCGGATTGCTAATGGCGCTAGACTTGACATAGAACAGTTTAACACTACTGGCAAGGCCAAGGATGCTACATCTCTTGACGGCGTTTATAATGAAGTAACGACGGGAGACGATGTTACTTGGCGTCAGCAAAATTTCGGCTATTTCATCCGTTCTGGACAAGATACTGGGAATTGGACTTTTGGTCAAAAGAATAGCATAGAAATTCCTCGAATACTCAATGGGAATGCTTTAACAAGTGCTTATGGCAAAAATATCTTCTTCAATGCCGGACTTAAATTAGAACTCAAGCAAAACTTGGCGAATTCTTATTCTCCTATCCAAGCTTCGCAAGCTATGATTAGATTCATCTCACCAAACTCTCTACATGTGGCGATTCAGAATACTTATGGTAATAGCCAATCGGGTAAAATATTTTACGGTGTTGATACTATGAATGGTAAAATGTTATTTACGAATGCCACTATCCAAGGCTGGACAGGAACAAATAATTCATCAAGTGCAGCTAATTTTACTAGTACTTTTAAAACACTGGAAGTCAGGGAAAATGGCAGTAGAAAAGATGGTTCTCCTAGAACAGATGCCAACGTCTTTGGCAACACGACACGCGAATTTAAGATAGAAGGCTCAGGTGTTGGAGAAATCAAGATAAACTATATCGACCAAAATGGGAACAAAGTAGGCGATACGGATATGCCATTAGTTGACGGTACAAACTTCGTCGGTCAGAGTTTCAAGCTTGCGACCAAAGAATTTGCCATTGACAAGATGCCAGTAGGCTATAAATGGGCGATTGATGAGCAAGTTAAACCGAGTGCCAAAACTGATGCCCAATCAACTGGTGATACGACCAATGATGCGGATAACGGCGATGCTTACGGTCAAGCAAACTATGCAATCGTTCCGATGAAGGGGGAGACTTATGAGTATAATATCTATGTTTATACTGAAGGGAATCCAAATATCACCTATACCTACGTAGATGCTTTGTCAGGACTGCCTGTTGCAACGGATAAAGCGACAGTTGGTAGCGAGCGAGCGGGAAATCATGTGCCGGCTCATATTGGGAATACGATTGACTGGACGAGCAAGCTCTACACTGAAACGAATATCCCGACCAACTATGTTTATGCGCCAAGCAATAAATTGCCAGCGAATGCCACACAACCGACAACGACAAAAGTGACGGATACTGTGACAGCTTCACATGTCTTGATTTACGTTTATGATCCGAGATATAAAGGCTCTCTTAAACTTTCTGAGGTGCCGGATTTGCACTTTGGTGTCCAAGTACTTTCGCCTGAAAATAGAGGAAAAATCTATCCAGCGAACTTCCAAGGTGCGCTAACGGTGCTTGATGATCGGACGGATATCAAAGATGGCTGGAATCTATCGGTGCAACAAGCAGCACCTTTGACATCAACGGATGGTAAGACAATCTTGAAAAATTCACTTTTCTTCCGTCAGGCAGATGGTGGTGGCCTGACACCTTTAGATACTGGTAGTGACGTGGTTGTTTATGACCATACCTCTAAAGCTGGTCTGGGTATCTTAGAAACAGTGAGTCCGATAGGTAATTGGAATCAAAAAGCTGATGGTGTCGGTTTCTATCTGCAAGATAATAGGAGTCTTGCAGCGGGAGACTACTCAACGGTTTTAACTTGGACATTAGGCGCAGGACCTAGTGCATAAGCTGTCATGCGTAAAAGGAACACGGAAAACAACAACTTTAGCTAATCATTTAAAAGGTATGCCTCCCTATCATTCGGGGGCATACCTTTTAATTTATTTTGAGGACGCTTAAGCTTGTATCAGGGTGCTTTTTCAGTTGGTATCATAAGTGCTACTATAGCTAAGCTGAGAAAAAAATTTCGCAACAGTTTGATAGGTGTGAGCGTGATAGCTTGTCGATAGGAGATGTATGCTATAAAACCTTGTTATGTATCGGTTTTTTTGTAAAAAAAGAGGTTCTTAAAAAGGTAATGAGTAGTATAATAATAAGTGTCATTTGTATTTCTATCCAATACTCATTTTATAAAAATCGAAAAGATATATTTTAAAGAAAATCCGACCATATCATTAGGATAGTTTGACAAAATGGGATATAATGGATGTTAGAGGATAGGAGGAACGCTTAATCACTACTGGTTTTTAAGTGTTCAGACTTTCTTAAAAAAACAAAAAATTAAGTAATCAGAAAGATAGCTAAATATGAGAAATTTAAAACAGGATGCAAATCAAACCAACTATCGTGCATGGAAATCAGGTAAAAGATGGCTCTATGCCAGCCTTGCCTTAGCGAGTGTTGTCGGTGGTATCGCACTAGAAACAACAGGGGTCACGCCTAAAGTCTTATCTTATATCCAAAAAGATTTAGGCAATGATGTCGTGGAAGCCTTGGCAAGTACACCAACACTCTTAAACCGCGGTGATATCTTACAGCCGGATTTCTATGCGAAAACAGGGGAATTTGAAGTCCCTGCATCTGTAGCGAGCGACTTTCCCAATAATGCGTTCGTAGACTACAGCAGTAAGATTACACCGGGATTTTCTGGGAATACCTATGTCATTCCTTCGGCTACCGATGCGAATGCGATTGCGGCTTATAACCAACCGCTTGACCCGAAAAAAGATTTCTCTATCTCGGCTGAGATTACTGTACCTAATGCGCAAATTGGTGCGGCAGGGATTTATATTTCGGATGTGCCGACAGATGAAATTGTGAGCAAACTAGGTACTGGTACTGGTAATGGTGGCGGGTCATCAGGTTCACTTAAGACCAACTCATATAATGGTAATTATATGTTGTTCTCAGGCTTTCATAACACAGGTGGCTATGTCGCGATTTTGTCAAGTGGTAAAGACTACTCTCTTGAAAATGGTAACAAGTCAGATTATCGGGATTCAGACTACGTGAGTCTCGGTGGTGGAACTAATGGAAAAAATGTTACAATCCAAGCGACGATTGACTATAAGGTATCGACAGGTATTGTGACAGTAACCTATAACCATAACTCTAAAGCCACTCCAGCTTCAAAATCGGTTAAATATAAGATTAATCAGAATGACCCAGTTTACTTAGGGATTGTTGGTAATGGTGCTAAAAGCGATAGCAAAGGTGAGTACACAAGTAGAACGACAGTAACAGCTATCACAGGCTCATATCTCTCTGCCAACCGGACAGTTGAGTTCAAAGATGATGCTGGTAATGCTTTATTTGCACCTTCTAGAGTCTTGATGCCACAGGGTGGGCGTCTAGGTATCGGGAATGCTGATACCACGACACCTTACTACTATGACAAACCAGATGCTCCTCAAGGCTATACTTACCTTGCCAGTCAAAACCCAAGTGTCGGTGGCGATAGAAGTGTCACAGTGACTTATCAGCGTGATGTGCAGACTGGTTTAGTTGAACGGATTAATAACGCAACAGGTCAAAAAATGGCTACAGCCAAAAATATTGACATTAAAGGTCTAACCAACGAAAACAAATCAATCAATGTTCCGGGGATTTCAGGTTATTACTATCTGAATCAAATTTCAGGAGTTGGTGTGACGAGTCCGACCTATGCGGCGGACGGCTCAACGCTTGACTTTAAACTGGCAATGGATAACACAGCCAATGGGACAGCTACGACTGACAGTCAAGAACAGCTCGTTGAAACTTATATGATGCCTTCAGTACAGGAGCGTATCTTAACGATTACAAAACCTGATGGCACGACAACAACAGAGAAACAAGTGTCAAATACCGATGTTGATTTCACGACACTTGCAGGTCAATATGCCATTCCGGGCTATCGTGCAGTGATTGATGGCAAACCAGTCAGCGATGCGCAAGCCAATCTAGGGATTCCGGGAGAAGCAACAGACCATACGGATAACTTAAAAGCAACGACTGATAAGACCCCTCAAACACACACGATTACCTATCAAGCTGACGGACAAAAAGCGATGATTGTCTATCGAGATGTGACAACAGGAACGGATATCAAAACAGATAACCTCAGTGGTGTTTCTGACTCCCTCATCTCTTATGATATGGCGACAAATCTTAAGTCGTATACTAACCAAGGCTATGCGGTAAAATCGAACAACTTTGCTGCTGGCTCTGAAAAATTTGATACCGATCCAAATGTCGACCAAACTTATCTGGTTGAACTAGTCCATGATACAGAAGAGAAAAAAGAATCAAAAACAATCAATCATGAAGTTAAGTACAGTGTAGATGGTGGGAATGCCCTAGTACCTAAGCCTGACTATACTCTAACTGCCAATGTCGACTATCTTTATTACGTGGACAAAGTAACAGGGACTAAAATCACAAGTGACTTTGCTGATTATTCGGTCAAAGGTGATGCCACACGCAATCCAGTAGCACCTGTATATCAAGAAGGTAAACCGACCATCCCTGAAGTTACGGTAGATCCAGATGGTACGATTACCTTTGATGCTCCTGATGCTCCTGATTTGGACAGCAGATATATTACCCAAGTGACGGAAAACAGAACGATTCACTACAATAGTATCGTCACTAGTGGAGATACTATCACGAGTACAGTAGTCTATAAATATCAAGGGAATGTCCAACTGACGACTGTCCCAGATATCGACTTTGGAACTCAGATTATCACCTCTAAAAACAAAGGGAAAGTTTATCCAGCAGTTTATTCAAAAGATTTAGTTGTGGATGACAACCGTAAAGATGTTAAAGATGGTTGGTATTTAACTGTTAAACAATCAACACCATTTGTATCATCAAATGGTCAAGAAACTTTGACGAATTCACTCTTCTTCCGTGTGACAGATGGTGGCGCCCTGACCTCTTTAGAAGGTGGCGGGACATTGATGGTTTACAATTACACCAATCAAGCCCCTCTAGGAACGCTTGAAACCATCAAGCCGACAAGTACGTGGAATCAAAAAGCTGACGGCGCTGGCTTCTATTTAAAAGATAATGGCAAGGTTAAAGCGGGCGATTATTCGACTACTTTAACGTGGGAATTAGTAGCAGGCCCTAAAGTCTAATCGGTCATCAGCAAAACACGCAACATCTAAGCGACTAAAATAAGATGACACTATAGTCCCTCAATCGGAAGTTTTCGATTGAGGGGCTATTTTTGTTTGAAAGGATAGGATGAGAGAGTTGAAGACAGTAGTAGGATAAAACGCCTGCGGCATTCAACTGTTCCGTCTACTCATATAGACCAAGTGCTTGAAGGTGGGTACGACATCAGTCGAGTGATAGCTAGGTTTTGAGCTGCTGATGTTTGCCATGCTCACAAAAAGCAGAGAGAAATACTTGGCGAGTAAGGTATCAAGCATAGAAAAGAGGCTGGGACAAAAGTAAAATAAAAAGCAAGCTAATCCAATCAATTTTGATTGTTCTAGCCTGCTTTTTTTCTATATCCGACAGGTTGCCATCAGTTTTCTGAGATTAATCGCCATCAAAGCTAAACCAATCTCCTGTCTAACCTTGTCTTTGCCTCTGACCGAAAATCGAGTGAAACCCAAATTAGCCTTCAGACGTGCAAAGGCAGGCTCTAC
>NZ_BAAGGP010000112.1:0-7109 GCF_054658615.1 Pseudolactococcus yaeyamensis | reverse complement strand
AGGAGCTATCGCAAGGCTATTGGGAAGTATTTGGCAATGAAGATTTCCTTGCGCTTAATAAGCAACTTAAAATTGATTGGGAGAAACAGTATGTTGCGTTAGAGGAGCTGAGACAATTCGCAAGAGGAGTGTGTATACAACAAAAATAATTGAGAACAAAACGCTATAACTCCTTATATCACAAGGCGGAATAGTGTTTTTCTGATTTTTAACTGTCAAACTCGGGATTATAACATAAAAAGCAGACTGTTTCTTGACAGTCGTTCAGAGTTGTGTGCGCTCGAAAGTACCAAAAAACCACACAAATGATCTGTGCGGTTCTATAATACTTAAACTGTCAAAAGTTCTTCTTCTTTATTAGCAGTGTGTTGGTCGATTTCTTTAACCGCAGCATCTGTCACTTTTTGAATGTCTTTTTCAAGTGTTTTCAACTCATCTTCAGTGATTTCTTTTGCTTTTTCAGATTTCTTAGCATCATTCATGGCATCTTTACGGATGTTACGAATCGCTACTTTACCACCTTCAGCTGTTTTCTTCACTTCTTTTGCTAATTCTTTCCGACGTTCTTCAGTCAGAGCTGGAATTACCAAACGAATCACATTCCCATCAGATTGAGGATTAATTCCCAAATCACTCGCATTCAATGCGGCTTCGATATCTTTAATCACTGTTTTGTCAAACGGTGTAATCAAAAGCACACGCGCTTCAGGCACAGAAATCCCCGCCAATTGGTTCAAAGATGTTGGTACACCATAATAATCCACAGTGATGCGTTCAAGCAAGCTCGCATTAGCACGGCCAGCACGAATGCTACCAAATTCACGTTGCAAGCTGTCAATAGATTGTTTCATACGGTCTTGAGCCGTTGTTACGATGTCATTTGTCATGATAGTCTTCCTTTTATATTTCCTTCAAAATTAATTAGACACAGTCGTTCCGATATGTTCGCCCAGAACGACACGTTTGATGTTACCTGTTTCATTGAGGTTAAAGACAACAAGGTCGATATTGTTATCCATAGACAAGCTAGAAGCCGTTGAATCCATAATCTTCAAGCCTTGTTTCAGCACTTCAATGTGGGTCAATTCATCGAATTTAATCGCTGCCGCATTGGTACGTGGGTCATCATTGTAAACCCCATCAACCCCATTTTTAGCCATGAGAATGGCATCTGCACCAATTTCAGCGGCTCTGAGCGCAGCCGTCGTATCCGTTGAAAAATAAGGAGACCCAGTTCCAGCAGCGAAAATCACGATACGTTCTTTCTCAAGATGGCGCAAAGCCCGACCCCGAACATAAGGTTCAGCCAGCTGTTGCATATTAATCGCAGTTTGAACACGTGTTGTCACACCCGCACGCTCCAACGCATCTGCCATGACAAGGGCATTCATGACCGTACCCAACATCCCAGTATAGTCAGCCGGTACACGCTCCATCCCTGCCGCAGCTGCTGCTTCACCACGCCACAGATTACCACCACCAATGACTAAGGCGATTTCAATCCCTAAATCATGAACTTCTTTTAGTTCACTAGTGATTTCCTCAACCGTCGCAATATCAATACCGACACCACGTTCACCCGCAAGCGCTTCTCCAGAAAGTTTGATGAGGACACGTTTATATTTTACTTGAGACATAATTCACCTTTCATACTGTTCATTTCATACTTTATCCTATCCATTTTACCATAAAATTGACGATTTTTGAAAAACTCAAGCATTTTTCTCGGGTAATTTGATAACACCAGCATTTAGCAAATGTCTTTCATGTCTAGTCAAACAATAGTTAAAAATCTTGATTGCACCTAATCGCAAACAAAAACTTCCCCACGCTATATCACGTCAAGGAAGTTTTCGTTATTGTTTAAGCTTGCGCTTTAAATTTTTCAACATCACGTGCGATGACCAATTCTTCATCTGTCGGAATGACCAGTACTTTTACTTTAGCATCTGGTGTTGAGATAATCCCATCCGCACCAAAAACGTTTTTGCCTTCGTCAATGTCTAAGCCAAACCATGATAAACCATCAACAACTGCTTTCCGAACGACATCTGAATTCTCACCGATGCCTGCTGTAAAGATAAGCGCATCCGCACCATTTAAAACTGCCAAGTATTGACCGATATACTTTTGAAGTCGGTTAATATACATATCGAAAGCTAGGGTAGCTTTTTCATCACCTGATTCGCGAGCTGAGATAATATCACGCATATCTGATGAGATGTCAGAAATGCCTGCTAGACCTGATTTTTTGTTAAAAATATCAATGATTTCAGCCACATCCGTGATACCTGTTTTGGCCATGATGTAGGGAATGATTGAGGCATCTAATTCACCCGTCCGTGTGCCCATCATGACACCTGCAAGCGGTGTGAAGCCCATAGACGTATCAACTGATTTACCACCATCAATAGCTGTCAGACTACCACCATTACCAATATGCGCTGTGATCAGTTTAAGCTCTTCTGGTGCTTTACCGAGATACTCAGCTGCTTTTTGTGCCACATACATATGACTCGTGCCATGCGCTCCATACTTCCGAACTGCGTATTTATCATAGTAGTCATTTGGCACAGGATAACGGTAAGCAACTGCTGGCATGGTCGAATGAAAAGCGGTATCAAAAACAGCGACATGCGTTGCTTCTGGCAATAAAGCACAGAAAGCATAGATACCCGCAACATTGGCTGGGTTATGTAAGGGTGCCAAATCAGATAAGTCTTCGATTTGTTTTGCCACTTCATTGGTAATCAAAACTGAATCTTTAAACAGTTCACCACCAGCAACGACACGGTGACCAGTCCCAGTGATTTCAGAAAAGTGAGCAATGATATTCAAATGCTTAAGATCATTCATTAAAATCGCCACAGCCTCTGTATGGTTGTGAATATTTTTTACTGTGACATGTTTATCACCATCAAAGCTGACTGTCGAAACAGACTCTGGCAAACCAATCCGTTCAATCAGACCTTTAGCTATTACCGTCTCTTCTGGCATTTGATAAAGCTGCCATTTAAGACTTGAACTACCAGCATTAATCGCAATTGTTTTTGACATATTCTAATCTCCTAGTTTTCTTGAAATTTAATTAGTTCGCTAGACGAACTGTTTCTCTTGGAAACGTTTTCCTTTAAATTATATCACATTTTGACGAAATTGCGTCATGAAATTTTGCACAATTTCAGGATTCGTCAGACTGGTTAAAGGAAAAACAAAGGGCACTTTTCCTTGTACAGACTTTTGAAAAACAAAAATTGCCTTGGCATGGTTTTCAGTGAAGATGTCTTCTGGTAGGGTAATCACAGCAGAGACGCTGGCATAATCTTGCAACCATTTTTTCAACAAATCAGCTTGCGGACTAGACAGCAAATCACTCGGTGCGATAAAAATAGCATAAGCATCTGCTTTAAGATACTTGAACCCCTGCGCCATCAGCAGGTGATGGGCATAAGTATGCTCAGTCTGACTGCCAACAACTGAACGTTGGGCAATCGCATCATCAGGATAATAGCCCACTGGTAAATCTGACACCAAAAAATCAACAGGTTCAATGACTTGTGGTCGCACGACATCTATCTGCAAAAATTGGGCTGAGGTCTGCATGACATCAGCGATACTAGCCGACAAATCAATCATCAAATCATCAACTTCAAAACCAGTATAGGCTAGGACTTTATCTGGCATCCCAGTCAATAATGTCTCAGCTAGATTGCCTGTCCCAGAGCCTAATTCCAAAATAGACAAGCTCGTTTTCGCTGTCAAGATTTCAATCATAAAATTAATAATATAGCCAATCGCGTCGGGTGTTAATTGGTGATTGGCTTGCAAGTGCATTTCTTTTGCACCTTTTACTAAAGCAAATTGATAGACTTTTTGCCACTCTAGTTTTGTCAAATTGAGTGCTCGCAATTGCTCATTACGTTGTTGCAAGTCATCCGAGACAGCTTTACCAAGATAGCTCACATTTTGCTCAATCAAAGCATCGTAAAAATGTGTGGCTAAATGTGTTTCAAGTTGCTGAACATTGGCTAATAACAGACCAAATGCCGTTTCGATTTTTTCCATTTTCATAACTTTTATTATACCATAATCCTGATATCAAACTTTAAGCTTTACTTTAAGGCTTGTTTAAGCTTTCTTGGTTATACTTAAGTCATTCCTAAAATATTTTTTCATAATAACTCCCTAAAAAATCTCGTAGGCTTGGATGGTCTACGAGATTTTTTGTTTTAAACTGTTGTTTCCCAAACCATATCATACCAGATGGCACCACCATGTGCCGATTGAGATTGCCCATCGTTAGTAAAACCATTTTTTTCATAATAGGGAATTAAATAATCGTGGCAAGTCAAAGTAATCCCCTCACGCTTCTGCTCACATGCGAGATTTTTTAAAGCTGCGATTAATGTCGTGCCAACAGCTTGACCCTGAAAGTCACCTGCCACTGACAAACTGGTTACCGCAATGTAGCCACCTGTTGCTGGATTTTCTACTACTGTTTGGAATAGAGCATCTGTCAAATGACGCGCACAAATCACGGGACCTTCAATGTAACCTACAACTTGACTGTCAATTTCTGCCACTAAAAAAGTATCTGGAATTTTAGCAATCCTAACCTTAACTGTCTCATAATTAGCAGCTTCTGCTTCTGAAAAATTAGCAGCTTCTATCTTGTAAGCAACTTCTAAATCTGTTGGCATAACCTGTCGGATAATCATCTCTTTCCCCTTTTTATCTTATTTTGATGAGACAAACGCCAATTTGAGTTGAAATTGGCGTTTGTCTTTATTTTTTCAGTTAAGTTTACTGAACATTACTTGTCAGTTGTGATAAAAGTGTTTCAAAGGCGTATTCATACTTTTGAATATCACCAGCACCCATAAAGACATAGACAGCATTGTCATGATCCAGTAAAGGTGACACATTGTCAACAGTGATGACTTTGGCTGGCTTTTCTAGTTTTACAGCTAAATCTTCAACCTTGACATCACCATGATCAACTTCACGCGCTGAACCATAAATTTGTGCCAGATAAACAGCATCAGCTTGGTTTAAGCTTGTCGCAAATTCATCAATCAGGGCAATCGTTCGTGTGAAAGTGTGTGGCTGAAAAACAGCGACAATTTCTTTATCCGGATATTTTTGACGCGCTGCGTCCACCGTCGCTTCAATTTCAGTCGGATGGTGCGCAAAATCATCAATAATGACTTGGTCACCAATTCGTTTTTCAGTGAATCGACGTTTAACACCACCAAATGTCGCCATGTATTTGGCAACTTCTTCGGCATTAAAACCATCTTGATGTGTGACAGCAACAACTGCTAAGGCATTCAAGATATTATGTTTACCATATGTTGGCACGACAAATTCACCGATTTTTTGGTCGTGGAAATAGGCTGTGAATTTTGAGCCACTTGTTGTCCGCGTCACATCTTTGGCAATATAATCATCGCTGTCAGAGAAACCGTAACGGTAAATTGGCACATTAGCCTTTATTTTTTGCAGATATTTATCATCGCCATAAACGAATACACCTTTAGTAACTTGTTTAGCATAGGTTTGGAAGGCGTCAAAAACATCATCAATACCTGTGAAATAGTCAGGATGGTCGAAATCGACATTAGTAATGATTGTGTACTCAGGATGGTAAGGTAAAAAATGACGTTCATACTCATCAGACTCGAAAACAAAGAATTTAGAATCTGCAGGACCACGACCTGTGCCATCACCGATTAGATAAGACGTGTCTGTCACGTGACGCATCACATGCGCTAAAAGACCAGTTGTTGATGTTTTACCATGCGCACCAGCGACACCGATAGATGTAAAATTAGTCATGAACTGACCAAGAAACTCATGGTAGCGGACAAAGTGGTAGCCGTTTTTATTGGCATAAGCCACTTCGATATTGTTATCATCTCGGAAGGCATTGCCAACGATAAGTTCGACATCTGGCATGACATTTTTTGTATCAAAGGGTAAAAGTGGGATACCTGCCTGCTCTAGTCCACGTTGAGTGAAGTAGTAATCTGTTGAATCCGACCCTTGAACTTTGTGACCCATTTGGTGGAGCATGAGGGCAAGTGCTGACATCCCTGAACCTTTGATTCCGATAAAATGATACGTTTTTTGTGACATTTGTCTACTCTTTAAAAAAATTGGGTTGGGCAACGGGACAGGATTACTGAAATTTTCTTGAAACTTTCAGTAACTACGAACTTCCTAAGCCTAACACAACTCTATTCCTTCCTATTATCTACCTTGTGACGACTTGACTATCTTATTTTAATCAACCGTATCAAAACCATCACGGTGTTGGTGTTTACTCGCAAAATAGTCTTGTTTCGAATCATCAAATAACGACTTCTTAGATTCATGTGCTGCTGCTTTGTCAAAACCAGAGACTGATTTGCCCAATGAATGTTGCGTTTCGGCAACTTTTTTATTGACCAGACCCTTGATGCCTAATTCATCTGCCGATGCTCTTTCCAATGGATTGACATAAGGTTTGATAGGTTTAGGCGCCACCGCATTTTCACGTGCACGCTTTCTGGCATCCTCAACCAAGGTTGATTTTTTCTTAATCGGCAGGGAATTTGCTGATGCTTTGAAATTTTTGCTCAGTGGTCGTTTGCCATTGACCGTTGGCGTTTGGCGACGCATCTCAAAAGAGTTTGCTTGAGTTTCATCAGTCATCAGCTCTGACATCATATTTGGCGAATCAGTTGTCTTGCCCCCAGCAGATGGCTCAAAATGTTCGAGCGATGCATCAGGATTTTTGATTAAAAGTTGTCGATTGGTCATAATCACCCGATTGTCCGACGTCAACACTGCTTCATCGGGCATAATCGGAAATGTGATTTTATTTTTGTAATACGAATTTTCCATAATTGGCCTTACTTTCACTTGAGTTGAAGAATGTTTTAACACCAACTACATTGTACCAAAATTTTGAAGAATAGTCTCGGCTTACACGAATTTCTCACGACAAACGCATGAAATAAATAATTCCCTAGTATCTCTATTTATGTTAAAGTAAAAGAAAAGCTATTAAGGGAGTTCATGATGTACGAAATCTACGCGTATTTAGAAAGCGTCACAGATCCGCG
>NZ_BAAGGP010000111.1:0-7211 GCF_054658615.1 Pseudolactococcus yaeyamensis | reverse complement strand
AGCTGAGACAATTCGCAAGAGGGGTGTGTATACAACAAAAATAATTGAGAACAAAACGCTATAACTCCTTATATCACAAGGCGGAATAGTGTTTTTCTGATTTTTAACTGTCAAACTCGGGATTATATCATAAACTTGTCTTTTTATCAGAAGCCACCCAAATCAACTGCCTTGTATTTAGGTTCAATGCCTTCTGCTTTTAGATAATCAGTTAAAGGTACCAACTCCTCTGCTTCATACCGTTCACGATAAGCTGCAATTGCACCCCTATCATGAATTTTTTCATCTAAAACCAGTGCTTCGACTGGGATTGGTCTGTCGCCAGAGATTTTGGCATCAATCAAAACGGTTTCGCCCTTGGCAACATCCGCTAAGGCTGCATCAAAGACAGATTTTGCGTCCGCTATACTTGTTAGGGTATAACCTTTTGCCCCCATGCCTGCCGCAATTTTTGCAAAATCTACCCCCATGAATTCAACGCCGATGTAGCCTGAGTTTGTTTCTTCTTGCTCATCTTTAATAAAACCAAACTGGTTGTTGCTGAAAACGACATTGATAATTGGTAGCTTGTACTGTACTTCTGTGGCTAGGTCTTGCATGACCATGTTAAAGCCACCGTCGCCCGCTAAATTCCAGACTTGACGATCTGGGAAATCAAGTTTGGCAGTCAGCGCACCCGGAATGCCGATACCCATGGTCGCAAAGAGGTTAGAGGTCCGCCACATTTGTTTGGGATTGAGATGGAGATGGCGAACGGAAGTTTGCGTTACATCGCCGACATCGATTGAGAAGATGGCATCATCTTCGGCGTGGGTGTTGATTTGATGGTAGACTTGATACAGTTGCAGGTCGCCATCTGTTTTGGTTTCAAGTTTGTGAATGTAGTCATTCCAGTTTTTAACATTGGCAAGATTGGCACGCCACCAACCTGTTTCTGTTTTTTCTTTGGTCAACTTCGTCAACTCACGAATGGCTTCACCTGCATCACCTAAAATCGTCACATCATTATAGTTACGTTTCCCAAGATTGGCAGGGTTGATGTCAATCTGAATGAAGTTTTTCACATTTTCAAAAAGATTAGTGACTTCTGCAAAAGGATAATTATTCCCAACAAAAACGACTGTATCCGCATTTGGAAAGGCTTCATTGGCCGGTTTATTCGCCACACGATTGGCAGAGCCTAGCAAGGCTTCAAAATCTGAATCAAATTCGTCAAAATTGATGCCCGTCACTGCAACAGGTGCTTTGATTTTACGAGATAAGTCAACGACATCTTGACCAGCACCTCGCGTGCCAATACCAGCGTAAATAATCGTTTTTTCAGACGCATCTAGTATCTTAGCAGCCGCCTCTATATCTCCAAAATGGAGGGTAGGATTTGGAAATGTTCGGTGCGCATTCGCTACAGAATAAAACGGTTTGGCAGGAATATCAAAGGTCCCTAGATTGACTGGTAATTGGACAACAGCGACACCATTTTTGGCATAGGCTTGACGAATGCCCTCATCAATGACATGAGGGATTTGTTCCGCAGTTGTAATTGTCCGATTATAAATGGCAACGTCTGCATAAATTGGATTTTCGTTCATTTCTTGGAAGGTATCCATATTCATGCCAGTCGTCGCAAATTGTCCGACAATGGCTAAGACAGGCACATGATCCTCACGTGCGTCATACAAGCCATTGAGCAAGTGCGTCCCTCCGGGACCAGCTGAACCAAATGCCACACCAATATGACCGGTGTATTTAGCGTGCATGGCTGCTGCGAGTGCACCCACTTCTTCATGACGCACTTGAATATAGTCAATCTTATCTTTTTCATGCAATAAAGCGTCCATCAAAGAATTGATAGAGCCACCGGGAATCCCATAGATGTGTTTCACACCCCATTCTTCTAATACTTTGACTGCTGCAACACCTGCGTTAATTTTATCCATTAGCCTAGCTCCTTCTCACTGAGTGACTCATCAAAAATATCAACTCATCATCTGTCAATGCGTAAGTCAAGACAACATTCAAGAAATCGAAAGCGCTTAACTTTTCTACACTTTCATTATACACCTTCTGATTTATGAGATAAAGAAAAAAGGTTCGAAAATCGCTACCTTTTCTTATATACGTTTGTCAACCCTCAATTTTGTACCAAATAGATAACGAGTGCCAAACTTGACCCTATCAAGGAGATAGTCCAGAAGAACGCATCAACGCGCCATTCCGACCAAGGTTTACCGTGCCCCGAAATGCCACCCAATTCAAAATGATGATGAACAGGTGTCATTCGGAAGATGCGTTTACCTTGTGTGATTTTAAAGTAAGTTACCTGCATCATCACACTAACAGTCTCAAATACATAGACAATCCCTATCAAAAGCAAAGTCCACTCAACATTTAAAATAATCGAGATAATCCCGAGTAAACCACCAAGTGCTAAACTCCCGACATCCCCCATAAAAATCTTAGCTGGTTTATGGTTGAAGATGAAAAAGCCAAGTAAGCTACCAATAACAGCAACGATTAAAATTACAACATCAAAACGACTTTGGTGTATTGCAATCACTGCATAGGCAAGAAGAGAAATCACGACTGAAATAGATGCCAAACCATCAATCCCATCGGTCAGATTAACAGCATTTGAGAAACCAACTAACCAAAAGACAAGAAAGATAACAAAGAAAACACCGAGATTGACGCGAAAACCAAAAATATTTAAAAAATTAGCGGCAGTTTCGTGTGTATAAACAAGGTAGGCAATAATACCCGTTACGATTTGTGCCACCAATTTTTGCCAGCTTGTCAACCCCTGATTAATTTGTTTAAAGATTTTCAAAAAGTCATCTAGGAAACCGACAACTGCATAGATGGCAAAGACAAACCAAATGACCATAAAAGCAGCCGTCAGTTTACCCAAAATAAGCGCAAATACGAACGAAACGAGCAAACTCACCACGACAAAAACAAAGCCACCCATAGTAGGTGTCCCTGCTTTTGCAGCATGCTGCTTGACATCTTCGTGCATTTGTTGTCCACCAATTTTTGCTTTATGGTAAAAGCGGATAAAGGCGGGAATGGTAAAGACAGTGACAATAAACGCCACAAGTCCAGCAATAATAGAATTTAAAATCATATTCATTTCCGTAATTTTCTAGTGAATCAAATAATGCGTCAATTATAGATGACGTTTGTCTTAATTTTGACAAAACAAAAACATTAGCTTGAAAGGAAAGCAACTCATTCTCTCTAGCACATTCATTTTTGTCATGCGTTAATTAAGTGTCACTGTTAATTTTTGACCTTTTTTCAAGCTCGTATTCATCTTGATACTTTGTTCTGTTACTTTTCCAGTCTCAGAGCCATTATAAGTGACTGTAATACCAGCCCACTTAGCTAAGGTTTCAACATCTTCCTTAGACCAATCATAGATATCTGGCATATCAATATCACCGTCTGTTAAGAGTAAAACACGCACATTGGCACCAAGTTTCGTTCCAGCTTCAATTGATTGTTCAGTAATGACTGAACCACTTCCCACAACGACTGGTTGTAAGAGCTGTTGGCGCAACTGGTCTAGTGTACTACCGGGATCTTCCCCCTTGTAATTTTTCAAACTTACTTTCGATTCTTTGACATTGCTATTGCTCATTGCCAGTGATGTTGCATCAATTGTTGACTTAAGCTCGTAAGCACGCTCCAATAATGGATTAGCAACATCTGAAATAAACGATGGCATCCAATGTTCTGGCAGTGTTACCGTCATATAGAAAATGAAATCTGGATTTTCTGATGGTACCATGACAACAGATGAATAAAGATAAGGTGTTTCCCCCTCGTCATAATACCCCCCTGTTGGCTTGGCTACCTGAGCGGTTCCAGTTTTAATCGACACTTCTTTACCCTCTACTTGATAATAAGGGTGATTCTCTTTAAAGTTATAAGCTGTCCCGAAAGTCGTATCCGTTCCGACACCAACCATATATTTAAGGATGTCATCAGCCGTTGATTTCTCAATTGGTTTGCCAACAATTTCTGGTTGACTGATGCGTTCTGTCCCCGCATCAATGTTAGCGATTTTAGAAATAAAATGTGGCTCTAACATCTTACCACTATTGGCAATAGCAGTATAACCGCGTAGCATTTGTACTTCTGTCACACTAATCCCTTGACCAAAAGATGAATTGACTTGAGAAACAATATTTTCAGCAGGTAGATTGCCAAAGCTTTCACCTCCAAACCCCATACGTGTCGGTATACCAAATCTGAAACGTCTCAAGTAATCATCCCATGCTTTATCGCCCATAGCTAGCTGAAGATTTGACATCGCAACATTTGAAGAGTGCGAAAAGCCTTGGGCATAGGTCATCGTCAGACCATTAGGGAAGTCTTCGGCATCCCAGTCACCGACAGGCTTATCAGCGACTTGTATCGGTTTTGAGGTATAAGTTAAATTGGGATTAAAGACTTTGTTTTCAATCCCTGCCGCTAACGTAAACAACTTGAAGGTTGACCCCGGCTCAAACTGAACTTGATAAAGCAGATTTTTCTGTATGCCTATATTTTCTTTGTCTGACTTTTTATCATCCTTAGGACCAATGACTGTTTGCGTCACAGGATTAAAAGTCGGACGCTGAGTCGTTGCCAAAATTTCTCCAGTATCTGCTTTGACAAGCGTTGCCACAATATTTTGTGCAACGGCATCTTTTACAGGTGTCGTATCCATCAGAGTCTCTAGATATTTTTGAATACTCGAATCTATTGTTGTGTAAACATCTTCACCATCTTGGGCTGGTGTAACTGACTTGGCAACTCCTTGAAGCGCTTGCCCATTCTTGTCTTTTTCTAATGTTTCAACACCATTTTTCCCTGATAAAATATCGTTTAATGATGCCTCCAAACCAAATTGACCGATGAGACCTTTAGTATCATCATCACCATCTATAAGACCAGCAAGTCCGATAAAGTTTGAAGCAAAATTTCCCTGCGGGTAAGAACGTGCCAAATGAGATGTAAAACCAATGCCTGCAACACTTTTTGACTTCGCTTCATTCTCAATCTCTTCTTTTTTCGTAAATGAGATATGTTTTCCCGCTGTCCCAAACTCGACCTGACTCGCCCCTTTACGCTGGAGTTGCTCCAAAGTATATTTTTCATCTATGCCTAACTTTTCTTTGAAGAGTTGCGCAATCGCTGAAAAATCTTTCGATGCGGCGTAGAGTTTCTTACCGTCAGTTGAAACATAAGTTGAATCCAAAATCACATAGATAGAGTAATCACTAGAATCCATCGCAATCGCCGTGCCATTGCGATCAAGAATCGTGCCACGTTTGGCATAAATCGTCGTTGTTTCTGAATAATTTGATTTGGCGCGTGAAGACAATGTCACACCATTGCTAGAATCCGTAACGATAAGCCAAGAAAATCTAACGATAAAAACCGTAAACACAAAGATAGCGAGAATCAAAATGTCCTGCGCAATCCGTTTACGGTTGGCTTGTGGGCTTAAATGCGTTTTAGCTGCATTTTTAGCTACTTTCCGAAATGGAAAGAGTACAAGTTTTTTCAAAAAATTTATCATTTATTTCGTTGCCTTTATCACATTGTCGTTATTTATCTTCAAATCATTATCTTTTGCTTGATTTGCAACCCGTTCATCAGTCATCAATTCATTAATTTGTTGATCATAAGCTTTGAGTTGTTCTTCTTTTTTTGCAACTTCTGACTGAATCGTCAAAGTATTTTGCTCAACTTCAATAATTTTAGTTCTAACAAAAACCATACCAATCGCAAGCATAATCGCTGTCACAACGACTGAAAGGTAAAATACTTTTTCAACGTTTGACAGTTTCTTAAATTTCCGCGTCAAAAGCTCTGGCGCAATTGAGTCCACAGAAATATTGTAACTACCATTTTGATTGGCGGTTTTGATATCAAAATATTCTTTTGGTTTAGCTGCCATGTTTTTACCTTTCTAAACTAAAGTCTAGCCAATCGAGGTCATTCGCGAGCTGTAGCCCGCTCAAAGTCTTTCTAATTTTACTTGTGACTAGCTGTCATTAATTTTTTTGAGCAACCCTTAATTTAGCAGAATGTGCTCGGTTATTAAAGGCTAGTTCTTCATCTGATGCTAAAATTGGCTTCCGATTGACCAATGTTAAAAGTGGCTTCATCTCCTCGGGTATCATGGGTAAACCACGTGGAATATCAACTGTCGCATATTCTTTAAAGAGAGACTTTGTTAGCTTATCTTCTAAAGAATGGAAAGTAATCACAGATATTCTGCCATCTTTTTTAAGCATATGAATTGCTGTTTCAATTGATTCAGCAGCTGCACCCAGTTCATCGTTCACTTCAATGCGAATAGCTTGAAAGATTCGTTTAGCCGGATGACCTTTTTTCTTCAATTCTTTTTGAGGTAAGGCAGATTTAATGATATCTGCTAACTGCAATGTCGTATCTATTGGTGCAATTTCTCTTGCTTTTTCAATTTTACGCGCAATTTGTTTAGAGAATTTTTCTTCACCATAACGGCTAAAAATCCGCATCAAATCGTTAAAGGCATAAGTATTGACAACATCGTGTGCGGTCAATGCCTGTGATTGATCCATGCGCATGTCTAGTCTAGCCTCTTTTTTATAAGAGAAACCGCGTTGACTGTCATCGAACTGAGGACTTGAGACACCCAAATCATAGAGAATACCATCAAATTCAGTGACACCATATTCTGCTAGTGCCGCCCTAAGATGGCGAAAATTATTTTTAATCAACGTCACACGTCCAGCTTCAAGCTGTGTTTTTAGTTTTATTTTAGCATTTTGGTGGGCTGTTTCATCCTGATCAAAAGCATACAGGTGCCCTGTAGTGAATTGGCTCAGCAAATACTCGCTATGACCTGCACCACCTAGTG
Organism: Pseudolactococcus yaeyamensis; assembly: GCF_054658615.1. Classification (NCBI taxonomy): domain Bacteria; kingdom Bacillati; phylum Bacillota; class Bacilli; order Lactobacillales; family Streptococcaceae; genus Pseudolactococcus; species Pseudolactococcus yaeyamensis. Next base: position 313 of record NZ_BAAGGP010000111.1, on the reverse strand, counting down.
TGGCGTCAATGTAGATGCCATCAGGCTTGACTTCAAGCATATCAACGGTTTCGTGTAGCAGAACGGTATCATGCTTAAAAGTTGTCTGGTCTGACATGTATACTCACTTTCCAGTGTTTAGAGCTGATTTTAGTGTTATGACTTCAAAATCAGTTGACACATTAACGCATCTCCTAAACAAATCTTATTATACCAAAAAAATCTAGCAATATCTAGATTTTTACTGAATTGTCATATTATAGTCATGAAATCGAGACGAATATCTGAATCATATCATCTTATTTGTGTTTATCAGTGCCATAAACATCCTGTC
>NZ_BAAGGP010000110.1:0-7267 GCF_054658615.1 Pseudolactococcus yaeyamensis | reverse complement strand
CCACTCTTGAATGCCTTTGTATTTGCCATTAACATCCAAACGAGTGGCGATACGGTTACCAACATTATCATAGAAATATTGGGTAACTCGGGTGGTCTTACTTTCTTTTTCAGTTGCTTTGATGAGTTGGTTTTCTGCATCGTATTCGTAAGTTTTTTCCAACTTGAATTTCGGATAAATCAGATTTTCCTTGATGAGGTTGCCATTTTCATCATAGTCATACTGCTGCTCTGAAAGTCGTCTGCCGTTTGGATCAACTGTTTTAGCGAGTTTGATTTCGCCAGTTGGCAGATAGTCGTAAGTCGATTTTGTCCCTTCTGGACTTGTGACGGCTGTAATTCTGCCCAAGCCATCATAGGTGTAGCTCGTGACTTTATCACCGTCGATGACTTTGGTCAACTGATTTTTTTGGTCGTACTCATACTTAACATGAGTACCGTTTGGATACTTGATTTCAGTTTGGCGACCAAAAGCGTCATAAGCATAGTTGACTGTTTCGCCCTTGCTTGTGGTAGCTTTGGTAATATCACCATAGGCGTTACGCTCAAAGTTTAAGCTGTGACTTTCGCCCAGTTTAGCTTTGATGTCTTCATTTTCGATACCACCAAGGTCAAAACTGTTATCAACTTTGGCAGATATCAGCTCATTATTATCATCATAGTCATAAACGAAATCTTGATTTTTCATGCGTTTACCGACAAGACGATTGAGTTCATCATAGCCATATACAATGGCAAGGCCATCTGCTTTGGTATTTTTACTTAACTGACCGTCAAGACGATAGCTGAAGGTTTCCGTTTTGCCATTGGCTGAGACTTGTTTTTCAAGCTCACCTGTTGGACTGTACTCGAAACTCGTTGTGCCACCATTGGCATCCTTGATTTTTGTCAAGTTATCTTGATTATCATAGGTGTACTGCGTGTTCAGACCTAAACGGTTAGTCGTTTGGATCATACGATTTGCGGCATCATAGGCAAAAATATTGGCTTTGCCCTTGGCGTCTGTTTGTTTCGTCAGATTACCGTTGCCGTCATAGTCGAATTTTTGTGTGTTGTTTCTTGCATCAGTAAGGCTTACGACTTGATTGCGACTGTCGTAGGTTTGTGTCGTGATACCACCTAGGGCATCTGTCGTTTGTGTCGCTTGGTTATTTTTGTTATAAGCAAAACTTGTCGCAAACTGGAGCGGGTCAATCTCTTTTAGGAGATTACCGTTACCATCATACTGATAAGCCGTCTTAGCGCCGTTTGGTGCGACTAGCTCTTTGACATTGCCTAGACCGTCATAAGTCATGCTTGTGGTGTTACCACGGACATCAATGAGTTTATCTACTCGGTCAAGGCTGTCATAGCTGTAACCAATTTTTGTCTTATTCGGATAAACAAGCTCCAGCATGCGACCGACTTTGTCATAGGCATAAGTCGTGGTTTGTTTACCAGACTTGGTTTCACTGATGAGCTGACCGAACTTGTCATATTTGAATTCAGATAAAGCTTTCTCATGAACGTTATCTGTCGTCTTGGTTAATTGTGACAGTTTGTCATAACCATATTCTTTGATGTAGCCTTTGGCATTGGTTTCACTTTTCAGCGTGCCGTCATCATTGTAAGTAAAGCTTGTTTTTGCCTTAGCACTATCAACTGTTTCTAAGAGCTGACCTCGCAAGTCATAAGTGAAACTTGTCTTACGTTTGAGACCGTCGATAGTTGCGGTGATATTATTGGCATTATCATAGGTGTAGGTTTGGATATTGCCTTTAAAATCACTCTCCGAGACTTTGCGACCTGCTTTGTCATAAGTCGTTGTTTGTTTGAAACCTTTGGCATCTACCGTTTCAAGGCGTTGATTGAGGGCATTATAAGCGTGTGTCGTGCTATTGCCTTCCGCATCTGTTTCCTTGATGATATTACCATTGGCATCATAGGCTTGTTTACTCACGTTGCCGTTGGCGTCCGTCGTTTCAGTCACACGACCTAAGGCATCATATTTGAAAGTTGATTTACCGTTGAGGCTGTCAATGAGTTCAATCATTTGTTTATTTTGATTGTAGTGATATTCATTGGTTTCAGCTTTATCATTGGTTTCTTTGGTTAAGTTGCCAACAGCGTCATAGCTGTAAGTGACTTTCCCACCATTGTGCTTGTCAACTTCGATGAGGTTGCCTTGCTTGTCATAATGATTGACTTCGCTTGTGCCTTGTGGCTTAGTCGTTTTGGTCAAACGAGACAGGGCATCATAATCAAAGGTTGTCGTATTGCCCGCAATATCTGTGACACTTGTTTTCTCGCCATAGAGATTATAAGCCGTTTTCTCTGAGCGTCCTTGACTATCAGTAATTTCAGTCATCAAGCCTTGCTTGTTGTAACGATAACTTTCTTTTTGATCTGTGCTATCTTTAACTTCAGTTAAGTTTCCTATGCTATCATAAGTGTAGGTCGTCACAACACCCATTGGCGTTGTTTCTTTGATAAGCTGTCCGATTTTGTCGTAATCGTAGCTTGTCTTGCGCCCGATTGGATCGGTAAAGCTGATGAGTTTCCCACCTGCATCATAGGCAAGGCTTGAAGTATTGCCTAGGGCGTCTGTTTGCGTAAGTAGCTCATTCGTTTTAGTATAAGTGTAGATTGTGGCGTTACCCATTGGGTCAATTTTCTTGGTGACATTGCCGTTTTTGTCATAGAAATATTGCTCAATATCACCATTGGCATTGACTTTGGTCGAAAGAAGATTGAGCGCATTATAGGTGTAAAGCGTTGTCGTACCGTCTGGTGCGACTTCTTTCGTTTTATTGCCATTGCCATCATAACCATATTGATAAACTGCGCCATTTGGCTCTGTGACTTTCGTGACATTGCCTAAACCGTCAGTTTCATAAGTTGTGATTTGTCCGTCTGCGTTGGTACTTGCTTGGATAAAACCTCCTGCATCAAAGGCAAGTTGTTCTGTCTCGCCTAGGGCGTTGGTGGTGCTTATCCGATTGCCTCGCACATCAAATGTAGCGCTCGAATCACGGTCATGGTCTTTCATTTTTTCAAGATTATAAACTGAGTTATAAGTAAAGATTGTGACCTTACCATTCTTATCTGTTTTCTTAACAAGATTATCTTTGGCATCGTATTCAAAAGATTCTGTCGTGCCATTCGCATAAGTAATCTTAGTCGGCAGACCTGATGTGTTCCGCTCATAAGTTGTCGCATTACCTAAACCATCAGTTTCTTTGATGAGTTGGTTATTGACATCATAGGCATAGATGAGTGTTTTACCATCTGGCAGAATTTCTTTAGTTAGGTTACCTAATTTATCATAGCTGTAAGTCGCTTTTGTGCCATCTGGGAAAGTCATCTCGGTTCGCTGGTTGAGCGAGTTGTAGCTCATTTTCTTGAGGTTTCCGAGATAGTCACTTTCTTCTATGACATTCCCATTCCCATCATAAGCATAAGTTTTTGAGCCACCTAAACCGTTAGTTTCTTTGATAACTTGACCGATAAGGTTATAAGTAAATGATTTCTTGTTGCCATTAAAATCTGTTTCACTTAGTTTATTACCTTCAGCATCGTAGGTATAGGTTCTACTTTGACCATTAAAATTGGTTTCTTTGAGTACTTCTCCACGAGTGCTAAGTTCATAAGACTTGGTACGGTTGTTGCCATCAGTTTCACTTATCACTCGACCTGCACCATCATAGCTGAAACGTGAAACTAAACCATTGGCATCATGAATCTCAACCAAGTTACCACCTTGATAAGTAAAGGTTTTAACCTGACCGAGTGGCGAAGTTTCAGATATTTTCATACCTTGCGCATCATAAGTATAGGTTGTTGTATTGCCATTTTCATCTGTGAGACTGACCAGATTTCCCTTGGCATCATAAGTTGAAACTTTTGATTTGCCTTGACGATTCGTTTCGACTAAAGGCAGATCCCACTCATTATAAGTGGTTGACTCAAGTGTACCATCTGGATAAGTTGTAGCTGTCAGATTACCATGACCATCGTAAGTATAGCCTGTCTTTTTGCCTTTTTTATCTACAAATTCCGTCAATTGATACTGCGCATTATAGGTATTGGTTTCAGTGCTACCATCCGCATATTCAATCTTAGTTGGTTGGAAATGGTCATTAAAGGTTGTGATGGTTTTATTGCCGTTGGCATCCGTTGTGGTTGTCGTATTTTTTCCGTAAGCTAATTTAACGACATTTCCTTCGCCATCCGTTTGTTTCGTCACACGACCTGCTTTGTCGTATTCATTTTCATAAAGGATGTCTCCCTTATCATTTGAATAACTCGTCATGCGGTGTTCGGCATCATAAGCATAGGTAAATTTCTTACCTGTGCTATCTGTTACCTTAACCAAATCGCCAGCTTCATTATAGCTGTACTGATTTTTTGTACCGTCAGGGAAAGTCGCTTCCGTCAGATGCGCATTACCATCCCATTTAAATGACAATGTTTTACCACTGAACAGTTTAATTGTCTTCAAAAACCCTGTTTCCGCATCGTAAGCATACGTTTTGGTTTGACCATTACCATTTTTAACGGTACGGATTTGACCCATCGCATCAAATGTGTAGGTCAGCTGGCTCGCCTTATCTTCTAAGACAAATGTCCGTTTTTGTTCATCTATATCATCAACTTTAACCGTCTCCATGACTTTTCGTAAGGTATAGTTGACCGTATCTTCTGGTGTATAGCTACCATCCGCATTGCGTTTGAAGAAGGCTTTACCGCCATCCGCAAGTGTTACCATCATACTTTTATCTGCCAGTTGATTAATGGTAATCATTTGATTCAACGTCCAATTTCGACCAAGTGGACTATCTGCACCATCTAACATGGCATTGTAGGTTCTTGTGAAGTCTTCTCGAACTTCATTATCGTACCAAGTCGCATCTGTTGTATCATAGAGCAGATTACCACTGCCAAGATTGATCGGCTCAAAGCCAAATTGACAGTGCTTGCCACGACCAACCGCAAGTGAATCCAAGCGAATTTTTTCAGCATCTGTCAATGGTTTAGGTGTATAGGCTTTCCCTGCATTTTTCTGAGGATTGCGGATAAAGACGATATTGCCTTGCGTGAGCAATTCATCTTTCATATTGTTATCCCGCATGAAACTCGCCCGATTTTTCTCTAAACCATAAAAAGCTAAAAGACGGGGCAAGGTATCTTGCGTTGAAACCTTATACAGTTGGAAAGTATCATAAGTCTTATCCGCTTTTTCATCTTTACCATTTTTATTGTAGGTAATTGTTGCCTCAGCTTGATAGAGATGATTTTCCTTTAAGACTGTTGTGAGTAAGTCCTTGGTTTGCCAGTTACTTGATAAATCTAAATAACGATTCGCATCTGGAAAGACCGCTGGATAGTTTGGATAGAGGTATTCTCGTCCGATTGACGGCTCTGTCCCAGTATAGATGACTTTATTGTTATCGTTTTTATCTTTCAAACGATATTCAATTTGTGCATCTGGACGACCAATCCCATCAAGTCCGAGGGCAGAAAATTGTACCTGACCATCATTATCACTGCGCACAAAAGGACGAAGTTTCAAAGTTGTTTGGTCAAGCGGCATATTTTTGTCAATCGGTGGTTTTTCCTTGTGGGTTAATCTCACATAAGGCTGACCACCTGTCCAATTATTACTACCAAAAGCCTCAGCTTGTGAATATGGCATTTCATAGGCTGTATTTTTGTTGTTTTTGACAATGACACCATGATTATCTGCGCCATTTTTCCAATCATTGGCAAGCGTTGTAATATCAAAGTCTACCCAACGATTATTGACATCAATACCCGCAATATAAGTCTCTTTACCATCTTCATGAGCGGGTGGTCCGTATGGGCTACCCAACTGTTTGATAAATTTATCATAAGTCAAGGCAGATAAACTACCAACATCTTTTGTCAAAGGTGCGACTTCAAAAAGTCGTCTAACCACATTACCATTGCCGTCTTTTGCTGTATCACCCCAGAAACCACTATCCCCAATCCGTTTTAATTTAAGTTGGGCGTCCATGATTTCATGGAGTCTAGCGATATTTTGAAATTCTGTATTAGGGATTTTGATAATGCCGTAAGTGATGAAATGACCTGCTCCTAAATTACCTGATGCATTTCCGTCATCATAACCAATGTCCATGTAATCTTGCCAGTAATAACTCATTTGGTCATCATACTGACGAACACTTGTCGCCTCTAACCCTCGAATCGTTTTTTCTTGAAGAGGTGTTGCCCGAACAACAACTTTGGCACGACCGACTTTTTCAAGTGTTTCTTTTTGGACACCAGTGACATGAACTGTATTCGTTTTCTCATCAAATGTCATGCCAAGACCTGTAATCAAGTCACCTTCATTATTAAGCAAGTTAGGTGTTGAGATGACTTCTTGTACTCTATCATCTTTTGAGATTTCAATACTGCCAGTTGTTTGGTTGTACTTGGCACTACTATCCTTATCCAAGGTTAAAGAAAAATCAAGCTTACTCAAATCAGAATCTTTGTCAATGTATTGTGCGAGTTGCACGTTATCAGTATCTGTCGTAATGACGGCAGGCTCATTGGCATTGTTCGATTTAAGTAAAACTTGATTGTCTTTAACTTCGACTACACTATAAGTCGCTTTAGGTAGCTCAATTTGAACTGCCGTTTTTTCATTTGAAATAGCAACTGATTTTTCAGCAGTAATAGCTTGTGGTACAGAAACTTCCGTCACACTTTTCTGGGCAGTCTCCGCTACAAAATTACCCTTTTCAGCTTGAAAAGCTGTATCAGGTTCTTGCCAGTTACCATCCTTATCTTTTTCGTGAATTGGTGTTGTAAAGAGAACCGTCTCTCCAATCCCTGTGTTTGGATTGACGAAAGTTTTGGATAACTCACTTCGTTCTTCAAGCACTTCTTCACGACCTTGTGTCAGTGCTTCTGCTTTAATGTCATCTAAAACTGAGGTTTCTTTTTGAAATTGCGCACTAATTTCTGGTGCGATACCAGTTGTTTCTGGATTTTCTTTGTTCTCCTTAGGTGGCGCTTTTTCAGTTTCTTTTGCTTGTTCTAGCTGCTTTTGTGTCTCCTTGGGTAAGTCTTTTTCTGTGACTTTATCCCCTGGATCTAAGCTTTCTGAATTTCCTGAGCTACTGTCTTGTGTTGTCGCACTGACAGGCAAGACTTGCCACGGAAAGACTGAGGTAAACTGCAACAAAATCAGAGAACAGGAAAGCAATTTTTTTCTAAAACTCGTTTTCATGTCTTACTCCTAAAATAATTTTTCATTC
>NZ_BAAGGP010000109.1:0-7294 GCF_054658615.1 Pseudolactococcus yaeyamensis | reverse complement strand
GCCATATTTATATTATATCAAAACCAACCGTCTACAACAAGTGTGAAGTTGTAAAAAACTATCATATCCCTTGATATAATAGCTTTTGGGGGTGTATTTTTTAGTTTTAACTGTCAAACTCGGGAAATCGACCAGCACACTGCCAATAAAGAAGAAGAGCTTTTGACAGTTTAATTAATGATAGAACCATACAGTACATTTGTGTGGTTTTTTGATACTTTCGAGTGCGCACAACTCTGGACGGCTGTCAAGAACCAGCCTGCTTTTTATGTTATAATGGAGAAAATTGCATCTACTTAACTGCTGAGAAACGAAACTAAAGAGGATACTATGACAGATTTAAATGCCATCATGGCAACGATGATTACCGGAAAAATCACCGATGAAAACGAACAAAATTACTACATTCAAAAAGATGGCTTGATTTTTAGATTACCGAAAACTGAAAGCGATTTTGCCAATGGTGACGAGATTACAGGCTTCGCCTACACGGACAAGGCTGGCAAGCAACGCTTGACGCTAACAGAACCTGCAGCCACACGAGACACTTACGGCTGGGGGACTGTAACTGATGTCAGAAAAGACCTAGGTGTTTTTCTGGATGTCAACATTCCTGAAAAAGACATCGTTGTTTCCGTTGATATTTTGCCTGAACTTAAAGAGTTATGGCCAAAAAAAGGCGATAAGCTGTACGTTAAGCTGGATGTTGATAATAAAGACCGTATCTGGGGAGAGATAGCCTATCCTGAAACCTTTGTTCAGATGGCTGGCAAAGCTTATGATAACATGCAAAACCAGAATTTACACGCCATTGTCTACCGCAATAAACTCTCAGGAACTTTCGTCTACTTACCGGAAAATAATATGCTTGGCTTTATTCATCCAAATGAGCGTTTTTCTGAGCCACGTTTGGGGCAAGAGTTGGATGTGCGCGTGATTGGCTATCGTGAGATTGATAGCACGCTGAACCTCAGTCTGAAACCGCGCTCTTACGAGATGTTAGATGCAGATGCACAGCTAATCATGACCTACCTCGAGCAACAAGGTGGGCATATGCCTTTCTATGATAAATCAGCGCCTGAGGCCATTAAAGCGACCTTTGCCATCTCAAAAGGTCAGTTTAAGAAAGCGCTAGGTGGCTTGATGAAACAGGGTAAAATCAAGCAAGACGAGACAGGAACGACATTACTATGAGCCAAGAGCGTGCGATTTTTGCGGGTGGTTGTTTTTGGTGTATGGTGCAGCCTTTTGAGGAAAAGTCGGGCATTCTGAGTGTCCTCAGCGGCTACACAGGTGGCATGATCCAAAACCCGACCTATGAAGCTGTTTTAACTCAAAAAACGAGTCATACCGAAGCTGTTGAGATTATTTTTGATAACAGCGTCGTGAGCTATGGCGATCTAGTTGCGCTTTACTGGACGCTGACCGATCCGACGGATGCTTTCGGTCAGTTTCAAGACCGTGGCGATAACTACCGCCCAGTGATTTTTTATGACAATGCTGAGCAAAAACAAATCGCGACTGAAAGTAAGGCGCGATTACAGGTTTCTGGATGCTTCGATTTTCCGATTGTGGTGGCGATTGAGCCGAGTCAGACCTTCTGGCCAGCAGAAAGCTATCATCAAGGCTTTTATAAAAAGAATCCCACTCGATATGCCCAAAGCGCACAAATGCGACATGATTTTTTAGCTAGACAATGGGGGAAGAAATGAGTTTTTACACTTTTTTGATGAAACATCGGACCTATAAAGAAATCGATGACATTACCAAACTAGCCAATCTAGTCTATGAAGATACGACCTTTCCAAAACAATCATCAGATTTTGACGAGATTTCAAGTTATTTGGAAACACACGCCAATTTTGCTTTTAATCTATCAACTTTTGATGAAATTTGGGAACTGTATCTGGCAAGTTGATTTTCAGTTATGAATTAATTAAAGAAAGTCGCCAGTAATTGGTCTTTTTGAATTGAACAAAAGCAATAACTTTTCGTATTAAGTAGATAGGCATACTCAATTAAGCAAATAAAGCGAACGTTTTTGGCTATTTTCCGTCACTTCTTTGTTGACAAATCTTGACGTACACCTGTACGCCTACGACTTGTCGCCTTGAATTGACAAAAAAATATCTCAAAAATGTTGTACACTTTCTTTCTTTACTTAAATGAGTATACTTTAGAAAGTTAATTGCACCATTTTAGTAACCTTTATCAATCTTATAAGGTGTTAATAATAGAGCTATACAAATATGAAAAGAGAAAACATTTAAAATGGAAAACACAGCATTAAACGACTTGTTAAATCAGCAGAATCAGGCTGTTCAGCAACTTCGGGATTATATCGCTGATAATCATATTGACGAACTTGTTGTTCAAAATGAGCAGTTACACGATAAAATTGATACGATGATTCAGCAAAATCAGGTCTTATCAGCCAAAATTAGCCAGCAAGACCGTAAAATCGCCCAACAGCGTGCGAGCGTTATTGACTTGTTGCTAGAGTTGAAAGCTAAATATATCGGGCAAAATAGTCAAAAATTACGCAAAATATTAGGGGAAACTACAACGACTGGTTATCAAAAATTTGCCCAGTCACAAAAAGATTTCCAGCATGCCTTACATGAACTTGAACAATTTGTCCAAGATTTAGATAGGCAGAGCAATCAGGACTTGACAGCTCAGATTGCGAATTTGAAACAGCAAGCACAGCTCAGATTTGCACAAGAACGTGAGCTGCTGCAAGCTAAATCGCAAGAGACTGATCAACGTTTTATCCAGAATACAGCACAAGAAATGCTAGCACAACCAATTGATGAGGAAGTGGTCGAACAAACGCTTTCTGAAAATAAACTTGAAACGAAAATAGGCTTGAAAGTTTTCAATTATATTGGCATTGGTTTTATTTTTCTAGCAATGATTGTTTTGGGGCGCATGGGTGTTAGTCATGTTTCTGATGAGATAAAAAGTATTTTGCTATTTGCGACAGCCTTTCTATTTTTTGCTGGTGGTGAATATTTCCGTCGCAAAGGTAAACCGGTATTCTCACAAGGCTTGCTAGGTGGTGCTTTTGGGATTTATTACATTGCAACTTTTATCAGTTATTTTGTCTTTCATCTTTTTTCTAGCAGCATAACTTTGTATTTATTATTACTGATTGCAGTGGTCTCGTTTTGCTTTGCGACACTTTATCGCTCACGCGCGATTGGCATCCTTGCGACTGTTGGTGGCTATATCCCTTTAATCTCCTATCTGACATTAACAGACGTACCATCTGATATAGCGATAACGATTGCACGGATTTATGTCTTGTTGGTGACAACGGCTGCAGTCATATTAGCGCAACGTTTCAAATGGCAAGAGTTGACGCTCATTGCCTTTATCCTATTGACACCATGGCTTTATATCTTTGGCTTAGCTTATCCTAGTAATCTATTGATTAACCTGTGCTACGGTTTTTACTTCCTTGCTTTATTTATCGGTTTACCGCTCTATATTAATTTACAAAAGACGCTGAAATTATCGCCTTTAGACATGATTTCTGCTATCGGAACGCTTGTCAATTTTTCAATGCTATCACTTTGGGCGGGGATGACATCGTCTCAAACAATACTTGTTTTAACCCTTAATCTTGCCTTATATTGGGGACTTTCTTATTATCTTGAACATGAAAATGCTAGTGAAGAAGGCGTTCTAAGCCGCTTTAGTTTCATTGTGGGGGTGATTTATTCGTTCATCATCGCTTTGATTTGGGTACCGGATCATTTTGCGACTGATTTGACACAAGGCCTTGCTTTGATACTGCTCACAAGTAGTTTATTGACCTATGCCTATATATTTATGACTCAAAAATTAAGAAGCCGTATTTTCCGTGTTGTCAGTCTACTTGCAGCGATTGCTTATTATCTGACTTTTCTTATCTATTGGTTTTACGAGGGCTATAGCTTGTTTAGTGTATTGATTGGCATCCTGAGCTTTGCGGTAATGATTGCTAGTTTTGTGTTGATTAATCGCTCAAACTTCTTAAGAACAACTCGGAAATCAGTCTTAACGATTATCTATATTCATGGTAATCTCATGTTCGTGCCTCTAATGGGTGCTATTATAAATAGCGAATTTAATATGATTCATCAAGTATCAGTATCGACCATCTTACTTTTAGCAATGGCAATCGTTGTCATTGTCAGTCGATATTTCAAACTGTTCAATCAGACTTTAATTCCAGTCATTCATGGTAGTCTCATTATCGGAATGACGACATTTTTAGATTTAAGTATGCTGATTTTAAATGCTGATTTACAACTTGAAGATTTAATGCTGTTAAATCTACTTAATATTGCAGTTTTTTTCCTAGCTTATCGCCTGATAAAAGTCTTATACCTCAATCAAAAAATATCATTTTTTATCGCAATCATCAGTTTTTCAAGCTATTTCATGTTGAACTGTTTACTAATTGTTTACACTAGCTTTAACTTTGCTTATCTAACGATTAGTGTTGATGTGATTTTTGGTTTGATTGCGCTAGTTTATATTATCTATGGCTTTAAGCGATTTTTGCAACCTTTACGTGTCACAGGACTTGTTTTGATGTTGCTGGCAATGGCGAAACTACTTTTGTTAGACATCACTTATTCAAGTTTATTATCCAGAATGCTTGTGTTCATCGTCTTTGGCGTTCTATCCCTCTTGATTTCTTATAGTTATCAAACCGTTGTTAAGCAATATCGTGAAACTGAAGCGGTTTTAGCACAATCTGATTTGAAGGATTCAAATGACATGGAAATGTCATAGATGATTAAATAGACAGAATATTCTATGATGTAGGAAAGATATTTAAAATGTGTAGTTTTTTTGTGAGTAGAACGAATGGCTTCACCATCAATCGTCATGATTTTGGAATTAATAAAAGGCTCTATTAGTCTTATGAGTTGTTTTTTTGAACTTCTTTGAAATATCCTTATACCAATAACTTCAAGAACAAATGATCAGTTCCCAAAACATTTGAGTACCGATAGCTAGCTAAAGTTCGCCTATTTCTAAAGAAAACCAACATATAGGACTAATAGAGCCTAATATACTCATTTAACTATAAAAAAGGTTACACTTTCGACTAGATCCGTCACTTCATCGTTGACTGAATTGACGAATCTAGTTCAAAAGTTTTGTAACTTTTTTATAGTTAAACGAGTATAAAAATATCTTGACAGTTGTTTCACCAAATTGTTGGAGAATGTAGGTAGAAAGTGTTCTAATTAGACTGAAAACTATTGGAATTAAAAGGGTTTCTGATGTATTCATAAATATATCACGCTATTTAATAAATCATAAAATTTCCGTGGTTCAACGAACAAAAATCTTGACAATATATCAAGATAGCGGTATAATATTTTGGTATGCTTTATAAAAAGCAGACTGCGTGGGAGGGCGTTCGTCCATTAAACCACATCACGAGAAGAGATTTCGCAAGAAATCATTATTAGGAGGAAATTATCGTGGCTAAAGAAGTACAAAACATCGTTAAATTGCAAATTCCAGCCGGAAAAGCAACACCAGCTCCACCAGTAGGACCAGCACTTGGTCAAGCTGGTATCAACATCATGGGCTTCACAAAAGAATTTAATGCACGTACAGCTGACCAAGCTGGCATGATTATTCCAGTTGTGATCTCAGTATACGAAGACAAATCATTTACTTTCGTTACAAAAACACCACCAGCAGCTGTTTTGCTTAAAAAAGCAGCAGGTGTTGAAAAAGGTTCTGGTACACCAAACACTGTTAAAGTGGCAACTGTTACTAAAGCACAAGTTCAACAAATTGCTGAAACTAAAATGGAAGACCTTAACGCTTCATCTGTCGAATCTGCAATGCGCATGATCGAAGGAACAGCACGTTCAATGGGCTTCACTGTCGAAGGTTAATTTTCGATTTTTTCTGTCGTCATTTCAGACATGACTTTGGGTCACTTTTGTATGATAGAGAGTATCAAAATGCTGCTTTCAGACTGAGGTCTGAATGATGTAAACCACCGATCGACTATGATGAAGCGGTGGAAGGTTGCTTGCAACCGCTAAAACCACAAGGAGAGATTTATAATGGCTAAAAAAAGCAAACAATTGCGTGCTGCTTTGGAAAAAGTAGAAGCAAGTAAAGTATACACAGTTGAAGAAGCTGTTGCATTGGCACAAGAAACTAACTTCGCTAAATTTGACGCGACTGTTGAAGTTGCTTACAACTTGAACATCGACGTTAAAAAAGCTGACCAACAAATCCGTGGCGCAATGGTATTGCCAAACGGAACTGGTAAAACAGCTAAAGTTTTGGTTTTCGCTAAGGGTGAAAAAGCTGAAGAAGCTAAAGCTGCTGGCGCTGACTATGTTGGTGAAATGGAATACGTTGAAAAAATCAACGGTGGTTGGTTTGACTTCGACGTTGTCGTAGCGACACCTGACATGATGGCTGTTGTTGGTCGTCTTGGTCGTGTACTTGGACCACGTAACCTTATGCCTAACCCTAAAACTGGTACTGTAACAATGGACGTTACTAAAGCAGTTGAAGAAGTTAAAGCTGGTAAAGTAACTTACCGTGCTGAAAAAGCTGGTATCGTACACGTTGCTATTGGTAAAGTGTCATTCGAAACTGAAAAATTGGTTGAAAACTTTAAAGCAATCAACACTGTTATCGCTGCTGCTAAACCAGCAACTGCTAAAGGAACTTACATCCAAAGCTTGACAGTGACAACTACTTTTGGTCCTGGTATCAAAGTAGACCCAAACTTCTAAATTCAAGCAAATGATAAAAAGCTATTCAATTAAGAATGGCTTTTTCTCAACTTCAAAATTGAATTGCATACCTAAAGAGAGTTGAAAAAATGAGAGAAGTTCATCTATTTCTCGAAAATTTTTACGGAAAAATATGTTATTAAAAGAGATTGAAAATCTTGTTTTTTAACGACTAAGACGAGTTGTATGGCTAGAAGATGAGTGCAAATAAGAAAATAATATTATTTCTAATTTTTATTTTAGTTGACATTAGCTCTGACTTTGGATAAAATTTAATTATATTGGGATGTTTGAATTTTTAACTGTCTATCGGATGCCTACTTGTTCTCGTTAAGCGGGATTCTATCTTAAAGAACTTGAGAGAATCTTGCGCTTTTGTCATGCTGTTTGAGCACGACAAACGCATGAAATAAATAATTCCCTAGTATCTCTATTTATGTTAAAGTAAAAGAAAAGCTATTAAGGGAGTTCATGATGTACGAAATCTACGCGTATTTAGAAAGCGTCACAGATCCGCG
>NZ_BAAGGP010000108.1:0-7448 GCF_054658615.1 Pseudolactococcus yaeyamensis | reverse complement strand
ACGATTTATATCCATGAGAACAAGGAAATCACAATTGTGTTTCGCTTTGCGGAACAAGAACAGGAAATCGTGGCATTGATAAAGTAATAGAATAGACAAAGGAAACTGTTTTCTTTAAATACCAGTGCCTAATGGTGCGGGGAAAACCACTTTGATGAAATGTATGTTGACATTGACTAGCATTACCTCTGGTGAGATAAAGATTTTTGGAAAAGAGTTATCGAGTAATCGAGAAGAAATATTGAGCAAAATAGGAAGTATCGTTGAAACACCAATATTTTATGAAAATTGTACTGCTAAACAAATTTTAGAACTTCATGCCAAATACATGAATTATCCACTTAAGAATTCCGATATTTCTAAAGTGATGAATAGGGTAGGGCTGCAAAAAAATACAAAAAAAGTAAAGGAGTTTTCTTTAGGAATGCGTCAAAGGCTTGGTATTGCCAGAGCTTTATTGACCAAACCTAAATTATTGATTTTAGATGAACCTATTAATGGATTAGATCCAGTAGGTGTGCAAGAGATTCGTAACATCTTATTAACATTAGCAAAAGAAGACGGCGTGACTATCTTTGTTTCAAGTCATATTTTATCTGAAATCTCGCATATTGCGGATACAATTGGTGTGATAAAAAATGGTAGTATTGTTGAACAAGTGACGATGAAAAAATTAAAAAGAGAAAATATTGATTTAGAAGCTTATTTTATGTCGCATTTTCAAAAAGAAGTACACGAGTCAATAAAATACTGAAATTCTCAGAAGGAGTAAGTAATGAAAAAATTAATAAAAAACGATAAAAAAACATTTTATACTTTTATGGTATTTAATATGTTAGTGCCACTTGTCAATATTGCCTTTGCTTATACTATCAAACTAATCATTGATAGCGGTTTGTCGCAAAGTTTGACATCATTAAAAAAGTCTATTATTTTTGGTGTCTTTGTGATTTTGAGTTATGCGATACTTAATTTTATCTCGTTTCGTTTGAGAAATCGTTTAGTACGTCACATTATGGGCGATTACAATCATCGTGTTTTTCAATCCATTTTAGATAAAGACTACAAGGATTTTTCAGATGAAAATTCAGGGAAATTCATTTCAGTCTTAACAGATAATATGAAAAAAATTGAAGAAGATTATCTTTATCAATTTTTCAATATCTCTAAAAATTTATCTCTGATGATATTTTCTTTAATTGCAATGTTTATTGGTAATTGGCTTTTGACAACTTTTGTTGTGATTGCAAGTATGATTCCAATGGCAATTAGTGGTATGATTGGCAAAAAAACTGTGACGCTACAAAAAAGTCTACTTCATTCAGAACAACAGTACCTAGCAAAGGTTAAAGATATTTTGCTTGGTTTTCTAGTCATCAAAAGCTTTAATGTCAAAGAGGTTGTAACGAAAGATTTTATCCAAGAACGAGAGAAATTATCTACTGTTCAAGCCTCTAAAAATAAATTTGATATTTTAGCTCGTGTCTTATCAGAACTTTCAGGAATGCTCGTCTTTTTAGTTGCTTTTGGTGGCGGTATGTTACTGGTATTTAAAGGGCAAACAACGATTGGTAGTGTCACTGCGATCGTACAACTTGTTAATTTTGTCGTTTTACCTTTAAATGAAATTGGCATGGGGATGAGTCAATTTCGCCAAGGAGAGACAACTCTAAAATCAATTGAACTTTCAAATGAAAAAGTTATTTCGAATGGTCAATTCAAAAAACATTTTGACGATAGTATTACATTTTCTGATGTAGATTTTTCATATGAAAAAGATGAAGTAAAAGTTTTGTCCAATCTATCTTTTGAAATTAAAAAAGGTGAAAAAATTGCACTCGTTGGCATGTCAGGTAGTGGAAAATCCACCTTATTAAACTTACTTTTAAGATTTTTTGATACCGATTCAGGAGTCATTAAAATTGATAATGAAAAGTTGGAAAACCTTTCATCAGAAAGCATCTACCAGTTGATGACAATTGTTCAACAAAATGTTTATGTTTTTGATGATACGCTACGAGCTAATATCACTTTGAACGAAACCTTTTCTGATGAAGAAATTAATACCGCCGTTCAATTATCTGGATTATCAGACATGATATCAAACAGTGATTTGAAACTTGAGACTAATTGTGGGGAGAATGGTGCGAATCTATCAGGTGGGCAAAAACAACGTCTTTGTATTGCAAGAGCATTGATTCGACAAACTCCTATTTTACTGTTAGATGAGGCGACATCATCTTTGGATAATCGCGTGACTTTTGAAATCGAGAACGCTATTCTTAATATCAAAAACTTAACATCTATCATTGTAACGCATAAGCTTAATGAATCTTTGCTTAGAAAATATAATCGTATTTTCTTTATGAAGAATGGTAGAATAGTAGAAACTGGAAATTTTGAAGCGTTATTAACCCAAAAAGGCGAGTTTCATAACCTTTTTAAATTAAGTATGTAATGAAAAATTACTCTCAGAGAAAGTTTTGAGGGATGTATTATAAAATAACATCACATCACATAAGCAATGAAAAGAACATAAAAAAATCTACTTTATTAAAAAAGAGGCTGCTGAAAAACTTTCATTTGAGGAAAAACAGAAAATGAACCGCAAGGTTAAGCGATTCATTTTTTTAATGCCATCAAATTTGATAGTTTTTTCAGCAATCTCATCTAAAAGGTAGATTTATTTTTTAAGTGTCACAGGCAAGACATAATTCGCTTGAGGGACAAACTGCTCATCTTCAATCTTCTGAATTAAAATTTTGACCATGAGTTCAGCTAAATCATCAGTCGGCTGTACAATGGTTGATAGACTTGGCATGAAACTCTGGATAACCTGTGTGCCATCGTAACCGACAACTTTGAGATTATCTAAGTGACCTGTGGTTGCAAGATTCTGAACAATCACGGCGGTCAAATCATCTGTGCAAAAAACGCCGTCAGGTTGTTGCTCAACTAAAAACTGATGAATGATCTGGCGTTTTTGGTTGAGATTGCTTTCTTTTGCCAAATAATGAATCAGCGGCGTCAACTGTTTTTCAGCCATCATGGTTTGATAGCCCAATCGTCGATTTTGGGTTGGACTAATGGTATCAGAGACACCTGCAATCATAGCAATCTTTCGACAGCCTTGCTCATAAAGATAGTCGGTTGCAAGTTTACCACCTGCCAAATTATCAGAAGAAACAATCGGAATGCCATCCGCCAAATAACGGTCGAAAGCGACAATCGCTAGATTATCATTTTCATATTCATGAATTTCCTTATTATGAGAGCTGGTGATGATGCCATCAACCTGATTGGCCATAAGCATGGTCAGGTAGGCACGCTCTTTCACTGGATTATTTTCACTGTCACATAAAATCGCCTTGTAGCCGCACGCAAAGAGTTTGGACTCAATCGCATGGATAATTTCGCCATAAAAAGGATAGGCGACAGAAGGAAAGATTAGCCCAATCAACTGGGATTTCTTGCCTTGCAAAGAACGCGCCATGGCATTGGGTTGATAGTTCAATTCCCGCATGGCTGCATGCACACGGTCAATCGTTTTTTGAGACAAGGAACCGCGCATATTAATTACGCGAGAAACAGTAGTGGGAGTGACGCCAGCAATTTTTGCGACATCGTTTAGATTAGCCATATATTTACTTGATTGAGCCGTCAAATGCTCAATTTGTCCTTATTTTTTTAGATGCCAAATCTTAGCAGATAGGCCATTTTTGGCGAATAAACAAGTGTTTTGGGCTGCTGTGAAAATACGGCTAGACATGACTTTTTCACCGTCGTTGACAAAAATTTCAAGCGACGATGTATCCGCAAAGAGATTCAATTTCACCTTGCCAGGTGTGAACTGCGTCGAACGTGCCACACCATAATTTTCAGACCAGCTAACAGGCAGATTTGCTCTATTCAGTTCTATTTTACCATTTTTCACGTCGATTTTGAGCGAAACATGAGAAGAATTGTTGACATCCGCAAAAAGAAAAAGTTCATTGTCTTCAGTCAGCTCAATTTCCAGTTCATAACTGTTGCTGTCAATGGTCGTGGCAACTTCTGAAAGCGTGATGTTTTGTTCATCATGGCGTAGTGACAAAGTCTCTACTACTGGATATTGGAAAAGTTGCCCGTTTCTCAGTGTCAGCTCTTTTACCAGACTGAGCATCCCCTGCCAACCGTCAGCTTGTGATGGCACATCCAGATCAGGTAAGCCTAACCAAGAAGAGGCAAGCACTCGACCATCAGGGGCGTTGAAAGCTTGGGTCGCATAGACTTCAAAGCCGTCATCTAGATTATGAAGTTTTCCTGCCTGTGTCAGCGTAGCAGATTCGACATCAAAATCATCCGCAATAACATACATATTTGGAAAGATATTATCGTAGTCAGCGACGGCTTTGTCAAGACCTTGTGGGCAGAATAAGAGCACTGGTTTTTTGTCAATAAAGACGAGATTAGGACACTCAATCATATAGCCCATCTTTTCTTGGGTAAACTGAACTTGTCCTACGTAGTCCCAAGATGTTAAACTGTCATCAGTTGCCTGAGCTAAGACGGCAACACCTGCTTCATCGCATGTTTGTGCGCCGATGATAGCAAATTTCTGACCATTGGCATCGAAGATCATGGGATCTCGAAAATGGTCGGTATAGCCTGCTGGTGTTTGAAGAAGTGGGGCATCAAATTTTTGAACGTCACCTGATTTGCTGTAGATGGCACCGTTTTGATAAGCATCACGTGAGCCATCTGTACCGCGCGTGTTGCCGGTATAGAAAATGAAGAGTTTGTCATCAGAAAGGGGGAGAGCAGAGCCAGAATAAGCCCCATGTGAGTCAAAGACGGTATCAGGGAAGAGTTTCAACCCTTCATCAGTCCAATGAATCAGGTCGGTTGATGTCATCAGCGCCCAAGATTTGAGGCCGTGAACTGGCCCATAAGGGAAGACCTGGTAAAATAAATGGTACTTCCCATTAAAGTAGGAGAAGCCATTTGGGTCATTTAGTAAACCAGTCTTTGGCTGAATGTGATAAGTATTTTTGTAAGCTGAGCTTGCGACAGCAGTTGTGAGGTCAGCAATAAACTCAGGCGAGTAGTCAGCATAAGCACGATAGCGCTCAGCAGAAGTCCAAGGTTTTGAGTAATCTTTTTTAGTTATCATAATCAAATTATAATGCAAAAAAAATTCTATGTCAAACGCTTGACAATGTTTTTGAAACAGGTTATAATTTAAAATGTAAACGGTATCAAACGTTTGACAATTGATATCGCAACGACATTATTTTAAGTGAACTTTGAAATTTGATTTGTAGAAATGATTTTCTATGACTTGAATTATCATGTAACAATTTGAAGGGGAATTTCTATGGATCACAAAGAAGTAGCAAAACGAGTTGCGGCAGCACTTGGCGAGGATAACCTCGTCGCAGCAGCCCACTGTGCCACACGTTTGCGTTTAGTTGTTAAAGACACAGCTAACATTGATCAAGCAGCGCTTGACGATGATGCAGATTTGAAAGGGACATTTGAAGCCAATGGTCAGTATCAAATCATCGTCGGACCAGGTGATGTAAATACTGTCTACAAAGAATTGGTAGCGATTACTGGAGTTGGCGAAGTGTCGAAAGATGAGCTGAAAGACGTTGCCAACACTGAAACAAATCCACTTATGAAGTTGATTAAAGTCTTATCAGATATTTTCGTACCATTGATTCCTGCTTTGGTTGCAGGCGGTCTCTTGATGGCCTTGAACAATGTTTTGACAGGTCAAGGTCTCTTTGGTCCTCAGTCTATTGTTGAGATGGTCCCAGGTATTCAAGGGTTTGCTGAGATTGTCAATCTTATGGCCTCGGCACCATTTGCTTTCCTACCTATTTTAATCGGATTTTCAGCAACGAAACGTTTCGGCGGTAATCCTTATCTTGGGGCAGCAGCAGGTATGATGTTGGTAATGCCTAGCCTCGTTAATGGTTACGGTGTAGCAGAAGCCATTGCTTCAAACAAAATGCCGTACTGGGATGTTTTTGGTTTCAAAATCGCCCAAGCCGGTTATCAAGGTCAAGTCTTACCAGTCATTGGTGTGGCTTGGATTTTGGCAACGCTTGAGAAATTCTTCCATAAGCATTTGAAAAATGCGATTGACTTTACTTTCACACCGATGTTAGCCGTTATTATTACAGGTTTTGTGACATTTGCAGTAGTTGTAGTTGGTCCTGTCCTTCGTGGTATCTCAAATGGAATGACTGATGGTCTCGTTTGGCTCGTCAATACACTTGGTGGGGTTGGTTATGGTATCTTTGGTTTGGGCTACTCAGCGATTGTGCTGACTGGTTTGCACCAATCATTTCCAGCGATTGAAACTTCTCTACTTGCTGATATTGCAAAAACTGGGGGTGACTTCATCTTCCCAATCGCGGCTGCAGCAAACGTTGCTCAGGGTGCGGCAACATTTGCCATCTTCTTCTTGACGAAAAACGAAAAACAAAAAGGTCTCGCATCATCTTCAGCTTTCTCTGCTATGTTAGGGATTACTGAACCAGCTATGTTTGGTGTCAACCTCAAACTCAAATTCCCATTCTTTATTGGTCTCGGTGCAGCCGGCATTGCCTCTACCATCATGGGATTTGCGGGTGTGCGTGGCGTATCACTTGGGCCTGCGGGAATCATCGGCTTTATTGCGATCAAGCCAGCTAGCATTCCAATGTTCATGCTCGGTATTATAGTCAGCTTTGTCCTTGCTTTTCTTGCGACTTACGTCTATGGTCGAGGACGCATGGATGTCCCTGCGAACGTCGCAACGACAGGAACAACAGCTCAGGAGATTAATATCGTTAAAACTTCTGAAGGCGTTTCAGATGAGGCACTTTATGCCCCAGTAACTGGTCAAGCTATTCAACTTTCTGAAACGAAAGATCAAGTATTTTCATCAGAATTAATGGGAAAAGGGATTGCGATTGAACCAACGATAGGTGAAATTTATGCGCCAGCAGACGGAACATTGACAGTCACAAATGACAGTAAACACGCCTATGGTCTTTTGACGAATAAAGGGGCAGAAGTCTTGCTGCATATCGGGATTGATACTGTCCAAATGGTAGGTGAAGGCTTTTCAACACAAGTCAAACAAGGTCAAGTTGTGAAAAAAGGTGACTTATTAGGTACTTTTGATATTGATAAAATTAAGGCTGCAGGCTATGAAGCGACGGTCATGATCATTGTGACCAATACCCTGTCCTTTGCAGAAGTCCAAGGCATTGATAACCAAGCCGTGACGGTTGGTCAAACGATTATTCAAACGACTGCACCTATAATAAAATAAAGTTAAAATAACCCACGGTCGTTTCATAAACTTTTTATTACGTCAGTCAATATCTTCTCATTCACCAAGCATTTCAATAGATTCTGCTTGACACTAACCCTTTTATTTACTTGTTTCAAATAAGTACGATGAGCTAAAA
>NZ_BAAGGP010000107.1:0-7473 GCF_054658615.1 Pseudolactococcus yaeyamensis | reverse complement strand
ACGTATCTTTCATCTCGTGAATCTTCTATAATCATAAATTTTTCTTGTAGTGTCATATTGTTCTCCTAATGGCAGTGTAGCACTTTTGGTTAATTTTTCAAGACTAATTTATGAAACGACCGTGGTTGTAAGTAAGTGGAACTAGGAAAAGTCCTAGTTTTTTGGTATAATTAGATATAATATTCTGAAAATTGGAGATTAATCATGAGATATTTTACAGCTGGAGAAAGTCACGGACCGCGTTTAACGGCGATTATTGAGGGCGTCCCTGCGGGGCTGCCTTTAAGTTCTGAAGATATTAACCTTGAGTTGAAACGTCGCCAAGGTGGCTATGGTCGTGGTGGTCGTATGCTGATTGAAAGTGATACGGTCGAAATGACATCTGGTGTTCGTCATGGCGTGACTATGGGGAGCCCTATCACGTTAGACGTCACTAACAAAGACTTTAAAAATTGGACCAACATCATGGGTGCTGATGACGTCGAAGACAAATTCAAATCACAGCGTAAGCTGACCAAACCCCGTCCGGGCCATGCCGATTTAGTCGGTGGTATGAAGTATCGCTTTACTGATTTACGAAATGTTCTAGAACGCTCAAGTGCGCGGGAAACAACGATGCGTGTGGCAATCGGTGCCGTGGCAAAGCGGCTTTTGGCTGAACTTGATATTGACGTTGCCAGTCATGTGACGGTTTTTGGAGGCATTGAAGTTGAGGTACCAGATAATCTAACGGTTGCAGAAATTCGTCAATGCGCTAGCGAATCAGAAGTTTCTATCGTCAATCCAGAGCGTGAACAAGACATTAAAGATTTAGTTGATAAAACCAAGAAAGACGGCGATACCATCGGTGGTGTCGTTGAAGTTGTTGCGGGTGGTCTGCCAGTCGGTCTAGGGTCATATGTGCAATGGGACAGAAAATTAGATGCCAAAATCGCCCAAGCAGTTGTCTCTATCAATGCTTTCAAAGGTGTCGAGTTTGGTGTTGGCTTTGATGCAGGCTATCAACCCGGTAGCCAAATCATGGATGAAATCGTCTGGTCAGAAACTGACGGTTATACCCGTAAATCAAATAACCTAGGTGGTTTTGAAGGTGGCATGACTAATGGAGAATTAGTAGTTGTTCGGGGTGTCATGAAACCTATCCCAACCCTCTACAAACCCTTGATGTCAGTTGATACCGAAAATCACGAACCTTATCAAGCACAAGTTGAACGTTCAGACCCGACCGCAGTGCCGGCAGCGGCAGTGGTTGCGGAACACGTTGTTGCGACCGTTTTAGCAGCAGAAATTTTAGAAAAATTTGCCTCAGATAATATGGCTGAACTTAAGGAAAATATCGCGCGTCATAACGACTATATTAAAGGATTTTAATATGATTACTTATAAAATAGGGAATGATTTAGCAATAACTGATGTGATTGATGTCTATAAAGATTCGACTTTTTTTTGCTACGCGGCGACCAGTTGATGATAAGGTAAGAATGACAGAAATGTTTGAAAATAGCAATCTCGTCATTAGCGCTTGGTCAGAAGGTGAATTAGTCGGTATCGCTCGTGCTTTGACAGATTTTTCCTATACGACTTATCTGTCAGATTTAGTGGTCAGAACAGATTACCAGCGTCAAGGTATTGGGCAAAAGTTAATTGAGCAGATACAAGCAGCAGCTCCAATGGCTAAAATCGTCTTGCTAGCCGCACCGCAAGCAGCAGAATATTATCCGCATATTGGCTTTGAGAAGCATGAGTCTGCTTGGGTGAAATTGTAGTATGCAGGAATCAAAGTTAGAAGCACCAACTTTAAAATTTAATCTTATGGCACCAGTATCAATTACGATTGCTCTACTGTGTTTCATCATATCTTTAGAAAAACTACCCAAAATTGATATAAAATCCGTAGATTTTGTATATGGAAGAGTATTATTAATTTTATTACTAGTTTGTTCTGTTAGCTATCTGTTTTATTTATATATCATGACCAAGTTTATTGCAGTTTATGTTGAAGGTGATTATTTGTACTATCATGATAATTATCTGCCGTTTTTTCCGAAACGAGATCTAAAATCTGTCTCCTTAAAAAATGCTGACTATCTGTTTTTAGAACGTCATGATAATGATGTACACAATGAAAGTGGCTATGATACTGCTGCAGGTTTAAAAATTCAATTTAAAGATAAAACAAGAATTAATATCCCGGTTTCTTTGGTTGCAGCTCGTGATGTTGAAGCGTTTATCGCGCAGACTTTAAATTATAAATAT
Source organism: Pseudolactococcus yaeyamensis (assembly GCF_054658615.1). Lineage (NCBI taxonomy): Bacteria > Bacillati > Bacillota > Bacilli > Lactobacillales > Streptococcaceae > Pseudolactococcus > Pseudolactococcus yaeyamensis. The sequence goes on along the minus strand of NZ_BAAGGP010000107.1, from coordinate 5,217 downwards.
AAATTGTTTGGTTGGGATTTGAAGAAAAAATGAGTATTTTGGGAATCAAAGTTGGGTTATAAAATTGCCAAAATTAAAACGACCTATTATCAATTATTTTTTGACAGCTGCGTTTATTTTTATTCTCAGTTGTATTTTATTAGTGCTATTACCTATAAGTGGGATTCTAGTTAGTGTTTTATTTTGTTTGTATATTTTTTTACTTAATTAAAATAGTAAACTGGACAGAAGTCTTTATTGAGGACGGTTGCTTGTGTTATTATGAAAGTAAATCCGAATTTATCAGGCTACCATTATATGACATCAAAAAAATATCATTATCTGAAGAAAGTGTTTATTCGAAAGTTAGTAATAGTGGCTATGATTCTAGAAGTACAACAACATATTACGGTATTGATGTTATGATGAACAATTCGAAAACTGTTAAAATTAATTGTCCATACAATACTATTGGGGATATGGAGTCTTTTATTTCAGATATTACACGCTATAAAAAGAATATTGAGCTGCAAATGATAGCACTCGTAACTGTATTGACCATAATTCATGGTGGAGATAAAAAAATGCCAGAAAAAAATATTTTAATTGCAGGCTTAGGGCTCATTGGTGGCTCGCTTGCGCGAACGATTAAGTCTGGTCATCCAGACTATCATGTTGCTGCTTATAATCGCAGTCAGGAACCGCGAGATTTTGCCATTCAAGAGCGGATTGTGGACGAAGTATCCGATGATTTTGCTGCATTAGCTATCAAAGCGGATGTGATCATCTTGAACTTTCCGGTCCAGTTATCCATCCAGTTTTTGAAAACCTTAGCGACATTACCCTTGAAAGAAAATGTCCTGATTTCAGACTCGGGCTCGACCAAACTTGAGATTGTCACGGCTGCGGAAGAAATTTTCAAAGGCAAGGCCATTCGATTTATCGGTGGTCATCCCATGGCAGGCTCACATAAGTCAGGTGTCATCGCGTCTGATGAACTTTTGTTTGAAAATGCCTATTACATTTTAACGACGTCGGTTTTATCACAACCAGCAGATTTCGAAGAACTTAAAGGAGTCCTTGTCAACACACGGGCAAAATTTATCGAACTCACAGCAAAAGAGCATGATGCGATGACGGCTGTTACCAGTCATTTCCCACATGTTGTCGCTGCGAGTTTAGTCGATAACGCCCACGATTTTGCAGCTATCATGCCTTTTACCAAAAATCTTGCGGCAGGTGGGTTTAGAGACATGACTCGGATAGCAGAAAGCTCGCCTGATATGTGGACTGAAATTTTAATGTCTAATCCAGATAATATTGTCTATCAAATCGAACAATTTAGTCAGAAACTAGCGGATGTTAAGCAGTTGTTGCTGCAAAGACAGAGCGCTGAAATCTGGGATTTTTTCGACAATGCACGCAAGCTCAGAGCTCAGATGCCCATTCACAAAGGGGCGATGGAGAATTTCTATGATCTCTTTATCAGTGTGCCGGATAAGTCGGACGTGATTCACGAGGTTTTGGGATATTTTGCGGGGCATGATCTCAGTATTATTAATATTAAGATTAATGAGACGCGCGTTGAGCTTAATGGTGTTTTGCAGATCACCTTTAAGACGGAAAATGATCAGGCGACCGCCAAGCGTTTGATTTTGGAAAATGCCAGCTATGATGTTTACCAGTAAAAGTATGGTATAATAAAGTTAGCATGTAGTTAGATTTTTAGCTTGTGATTCGCAAGTTGTTTTAGCAAAGTTATGAAATATGTTAAATTTCATTTCCTCAATAGAGAAATTGAGACGTGGTTTTTCCGTAAATTTTGTATAATGGTTGCTACATGTTTTTTTGTATAAAAATTATGATAAATAAAATAAAAAATATAGAAGTACCGCGTGATTTAGCGGTAGAATTAGATTTAGAATATAAGCAATTAACTTATTTTTTGAATAAACAAGATAGTAGAAAATATGTTAAATTTCATATTTTAAAAAAATCAGGGGGATTTAGGGAAATAAATTCTCCAATAAAAGAATTAAAAGGTATTCAAAAAAGAATTGCTCTTTTTCTGATTGATTGCCAATCTGAAATTTTGTTGGAAAGATTTCAACAGAAATATCCAGAAGTATCACTTGAAGAGGAAAAAGGAAGAGAGAAGTTTGCGTCTTTCAAAGAAAATCAAGTATCACATGGTTTTGAAAAAAACAAAAGTATACTAACAAATGCAGAAAAACATAAAAGTAAAAGATATGTGATAAATATTGATTTGCATGATTTTTTTAATTCTTTTCATTTTGGCAGAGTATCAGGATTTTTTATAAAAAATAAAAATTTCCAATTGCCGGAAAAAGTTGCTTACATGATATCAAATCTTTGCTGTTACGAAGGAAAACTTCCACAAGGCGCGCCAACATCACCAGTTATTACTAACTTAATATGTAATTTTATGGATTTAAAAATCCTTAATCTAGTAAAAAAATATAAACTTTTTTATACAAGATATGCAGATGATTTAACTTTTTCAACAAATCAAAAAACTTTTTTAGATAACTACGAGCATTTTTTTAGAGAGCTCGAATATATTATTCAAAAAAATGGGTTTAAAATTAATCACTCAAAAACACGCCTTTTATATAAGAGTCAAAGACAAGAAGTAACGGGTCTTTTAGTAAATGAAAAAGTTAATATAAAACGTGAGTACTATAGAAGTACACGTTCAATGGCATATAGGTTATATAATAATAAAGATTTTTATATTACTGATAAAAGAAAAAGTGCATCTATTGAACAATTATCAGGAAGATTTGATTTTATATATCAAGTTTACAAGCACAATAAAAGTAGTAATACAGGTTTTTTGAAAGAATATGAAAGATTTTTAATTTATAAATATTTTTATGCAAATAAAAAACCAGTTATTGTTTGTGAAGGAAAAACTGATCCGATATATTTAAAAGCAGCAATAAAAAATTTACATACAGAATTCCCTAAATTAATTGAAAAAAATGAAAAAGGATTTAATTTCAAAATACACTTTTTGCGGAGAAGTGAACTGCTCTCAAATATACTAGATTTTGCTAAAGAGGGTTCAGCTCCTATAAATAATCTCTACAAAAAAATCAGAAATAACAATGGCTATAATGAGTACTTTAAAAATTATAGAAAACCAACATTTCCAGTTATATTATTATTAGACAATGAGTTAGTCAAAGGAAAACCACTTCAAAAATTCGTGAATGATAATAAAAATTTAAGTAATAATTTGTTAGAACATATTAAAGAGAAAAATTATCAGCAATTAAAAGAAAATTTTTTTCTGCTTACGAATAATCACCCTTCAGATTTTTTTACAGAATCAGAAATAGAGAATCTATTTATAAATACAAAAGTTAACTTTGATGGTAGCATAGATTATAATGGAAAAATTTTTTATAGTAAAGACAAATTTTCAAAGTATATTGCTTTAAATTATAAAGATGTTGATTTTTCAGGTTTTAAAATATTGTTGGAAAATTTCAATAATATTTTAAATGAGTATTCTGAAAAAGATAATGAAATAGAAAAATTTTAAGGAAAATGTAAAATAAGGAGATAACAGTGAAATTGCAGACAAATGCGACGGGACTTGGCGGCAAGCTCAAGGTTCCCGGCGATAAATCAATCAGCCATCGCTCAATCATGTTCGGCTCGCTCGCAAAAGGCGTGACGAAAATCCATGATATTTTATGCGGCGAAGACGTACTTTCTACCATGGCTGTTTTTCGTGAATTAGGTGTTAAAATCGAAGATAATGGAGATGAAGTGTTGGTTTATGGTGTAGGCTTTGAGGGGTTTCATGCGCCACAAAATCGGCTGGACATGGGTAACTCAGGCACCTCAATCCGACTGATTTCAGGTGTTTTGGCTGGACAGCCTTTTTCTGCTGAGATGTTCGGTGATGATTCGCTTTCCAAACGACCCATGGATCGTGTGACGATACCATTGCGCCAAATGGGAGTAGATATTTCAGGACAAACAGATCGCGATCTACCACCGCTTAAAATCACAGGTTCTGATCATTTGACACCGATTAACTATACTTTACCAGTTGCTTCAGCTCAGGTTAAGTCTGCCTTGATTTTTGCCGCTTTACAGGCAGACGGTGAATCAGTTATCACTGAAAAAGAAAAGACACGTAACCATACTGAGGATATGATTCAACAATTCGGCGGCGAGATTTCTATCAATGGAAAAGAAATCCGTGTCAAAGGTGGACAAAGCTTTACAGCGACCGACGTGACGGTCCCTGGTGATATTTCAAGTGCAGCCTTTTTCTTGGTAGCAGGCTTGATTGTACCTAACAGTGAAATTACTTTGAAAAATGTTGGTATCAATGAAACTCGGACTGGTATTATCGAAGTCATCCAAGCCATGGGTGGTGATTTAACGATTTCTGATGTGGATGAAGTTGCTAAGTCAGCGACCTTGACAGTGAAAACGTCAGAGTTGAATCCGACTGAAATTTCAGGCGATATTATTCCACGTTTGATTGATGAGCTGCCTGTTATTGCCTTGCTTGCAACGCAAGCCAATGGCATGACAGTGATTAAAGATGCTGAAGAGTTGAAAGTTAAAGAGACTGACAGAATTCAGGTAGTCGCTGATATGCTGAATGCTATGGGTGCTGATATTACACCGACGGAAGACGGTATGATCATCAATGGCAAATCACAGCTGAATGGTGCCACAATTAACACACGTGGTGACCATCGCATTGGTATGACCGCAGCAGTTGCAGCATTATTAGTCGAAAATGGCGAAGTGATACTAGAACGTTCAGAAGCGATTCAAACATCTTATCCATCATTTTTTCAAGATTTGGCACATTTATTGGTCTAGGCTATTCTCGAAAGGGCGTTTAATGCCTCAGACTGAGTTTGCTAAATTTCATGTTTTTTTTAAGCAAAAAAGGTTGACAAAAACTTAATAAATTGATAAGATGGTTCTTATAGAAATTTGTTTCAATCAAACCTGTTATGATTAAAGCAAATCTCGTCTACCAACTAGGGTGCTTGCTGAGACTGACTCCGAGCACCCTAGTTTTTTTGTACCCAAAATATCAGAAGCTTCATATCACGGTCGTTTCATAAACTTTTTATTACGTCAGTCAATATCTTCTCATTCACCAAGCATTTCAATAGATTCTGCTTGACACTAACCCTTTTATTTACTTGTTTCAAATAAGTACGATGAGCCAAA
>NZ_BAAGGP010000106.1:0-7498 GCF_054658615.1 Pseudolactococcus yaeyamensis | reverse complement strand
GAGGAGCTGAGACAATTCGCAAGAGGGGTGTGTATACAACAAAAATAATTGAGAACAAAACGCTCTAACTCCTTATATCACAAGGCGGAATAGTGTTTTTCTGATTTTTAACTGTCAAACTCGGGAAAGTTATTTTTTGTAAATATGTTATAATAATGCTAATTCACTGTTTAAAATAAAGTTTATAACTAACTGAGTTTCGCCTCAACATCTTAACTAAAAGGAGAATTTTATGTCTACAAAAGAAGAATTGTTAGCACAACTTCCTGTCCAAGATATCATTTCTTGGCGTCGTTGGTTACACTTACACCCAGAACTATCATTTCAAGAATTTAAAACAACAGAATATATTATCTCAGTCCTCGAAACTTTTCCTAACTTGGAATTGCAACGTCCAACACCAACCGGTGTGGTTGCCGTCTTAAAAGGGGCGAAACCAGGTAAAACAATCGCTTTGCGTGCTGATATTGATGCTTTACCGATTACAGAAGAAGCTGATGTTGACTTTGTTTCAGAAAATGAAGGTGTGATGCATGCTTGTGGGCATGATAGCCACACTGCCATGCTCTTAGGCGCAGTCAAAGTCATCTCGCAAATGCAGGCACAGATTTCTGGTACGATTAAATTCCTCTTCCAACCCGCAGAAGAATTGCCACCGGGTGGTGCTAAAGAATTTGTCAAGGCTGGTGTTGTTGATGATGTTGACCAAGTTTTCGGTTTACATGTCTTTCCATTTATTCCAGCCGGTGCGATTGGTTGGAAATACGGTCCGATTACGGCCTCATCTGATACTTTGAATTTGACAATTCATGGTATTGGTGCGCATGCGAGTGTGCCAGAAACTTCTGTTGATGTCATTACGATTGGTGCTGAAATCATCTCAAATGTCAACAATATCATTTCACGTCGCATCTCACCAGTGGCTGCTGCTGTGATTTCTTGGGGAGAATTTTCAGCAGGTGAAACACATAATGTCATTCCTGATACAGCTATTTTGAAAGCTAGTGTTCGGACACGCAATCCAGAAATCCGTACACAAATGCGTGATATGATCGAGCAGACTGTTAAAGGCATTTGTGAAGCTTATGGTGCAACTTATGACTTCAATTTCTTATATGGCTATAGCTCTGTTCAAAATACAACGCTTGAAACTGATTTACTTAAAGCAAGCGCAGCTAAGGTTGTAGGAGAAGAAGCGCTATTTGAAGCACCTGATTTGATGGGCGGAGAAGATTTTTCTGCTTACACTGACGTCAAACCGGGGACTTTCTTTGCGTTGGGTGCTGGAACTGCAGAAGATGGCTATAAATACTTCAATCACCACCCTAAATTCAAGTTAGATGAAACAGCCTTTCCAGTTGGTACAGCAGTCTTTATCCAATTAGTCAAAGACTTGATGATAGATTGAATTTAAAAATGTCGCCTCGTTCGTTAAGTCGTGAGGCGACATTTTTTGAGTTTCAAACGTATTTTAGTCTCGATTAATATTAACGCCAAGCACTGTCAAATGACCATTTGAAATCAATTTAATGACGAGAGCAGCAAATTCACTTGCGGTTATCTCGTCATTTTTTTGGACAATCCACCAATTCAGTGTGCCAATGAAGATACTTGTAATATAAGAAACCACAAAATCAGTTGGAATTTTCAAGTTGTCATTTCGGACATCTAAACTATTGAAAATTTCAGAATAACGTTCGGAGAGAATTGTGAGTAGGCGTTTTGACAGCATTTCTTCATTGCTATGAGTGACGATAATTTGTGCTAAAGCAGGATTTTCTCGAATAAATTCATAAAATTTTGTCAGACTAAATTCTATTCTTTTAACATTGACAGAGTTTTTCTCAATGAGATTTTCTTCGTCAAGGACAGCAGCGAGTTCACCCAAAAATTTGTCAACGATTTGCTCAAATAAATCAAATTTATCTTTGAAGTGGCTGTAGAAAGTCGCTCGATTAATCATGGCTTCATCCGAGATATCATTAATTGTGATTTTATCAAAGGTTTTTGAGCGTAATAATTTGATGAAGGCTTGGGTAATTAATTTGTTTGTTCGTTTGACACGTAGATCAACTTTTTTGGGCATGTTTTCTTTTTCTTTCTGAAAGTCACTAAGGTTATCCAACATTTTGTTGCTTAGTGTTGCTTTACCAACAGTTTAGCACATTTTAGTGGTTGCGCGCAAGTTAAATTCCTTGTAAAATTGAATTATATATGATAAGCAACAGTCTGTTGTTTTTAAAATGAGCTAGATAAGAAAGAAGATGTAATGTATAAAGCAGGTATTGATGTTGGGTCCACAACAGTAAAGATGGTCGTTTTCGATGACAACTATGAGATGATTTTTTCTCGCTATGAACGTCATTTTTCTGATGTTAAGACAGCGACGATTAAAGTGCTCAATGATATGATTGCTGAACTAGGTGATATACAGTTTACCTTTTCAATCACGGGTTCGGGCGGTATGGGTCTTTCTGATGTGATTGGTGCAACCTTTATTCAAGAAGTGATCGCCTCAACCTTGACCATTGAAAAATTTATCCCACAAACCGATGTCATGATTGAATTGGGTGGTGAAGATGCCAAAATGACTTTCTTTGATGGTGCCATGGAACAGCGGATGAATGGTTCCTGTGCTGGTGGAACGGGTGCTTTTATTGACCAGATGGCTGAGCTACTCAAAGTTGATGCGGCGGGTGTTAATGAGTTAGCTAAAAACTATGATAATCTTTATCCGATAGCCAGTCGATGTGGGGTTTTTGCTAAAACGGATGTTCAGCCATTACTGAATGAAGGTGTTAGAAAAGAAGATATAGCTGCTAGTATTTTCCAAGCTGTTGTCAACCAAACCGTTGCAGGACTTGCAGCAGGTCGTAAAATTACTGGTAATATTGCTTTTCTAGGTGGACCGCTCTATTTTATGAGTGAACTCCGCAAACGATTCATTGAAACGCTAGACATCAAGCCTGAAAATGTTGTTTTTCCTGAACACCCACAACTTTTTGTTGCTATGGGTGCTGCTCTTGATGAGGAAAATGCGACAGAATTTTCAGCTACTGAAATTATCAGTAAACTTGAACAAGATGAGTCCGAAAACCTCATCCCCCAAGATACGCTAGAGGTTCTTTTCGAAGATGAAACAGCTTTGGCTGAGTTTCGAAGTCGGCACGCTAAGGCATCAGCAGACCATAAACCGCTCACTAGTCACCATGGCGCAGCCTACTTAGGGATTGATGCAGGGTCAACGACGACTAAAGTTGTCTTAATTGATGATGAGGGTAATATTTTGTTCGAGCATTACGGCTCAAATAATGGTGACCCACTGGATTCAGTTTTGACGGTTATGACCTATCTTTATCAGGAGATGCCTGAGGATGTTTATATCGCTAAATCAGCTGTGACAGGTTACGGTGAACAGCTGATTAAGGCAGCTATTAAAGTTGATATTGGCGAAGTCGAAACCATGGCGCATTACAAGGCAGCTGAGTTTTTCCAACCCGGCGTTGATTTCATCATTGACATCGGTGGGCAGGACATGAAAGCCATGACCATTCGTGACGGTGCTTTGTCGAGTATCCAGCTCAACGAAGCCTGTAGCTCTGGCTGTGGCTCATTTATCGAAACTTTTGCCAAATCACTGCGCTATGAGGTCAAAGATTTTGCGCAAGCAGCGCTTTTGACGGAGCACCCAGTTGACCTTGGGTCGAAATGTACCGTCTTCATGAACTCTAAAGTTAAGCAGGTTCAAAAAGAAGGTGCGACAGTCGGCGATATTTCGGCTGGGTTGTCTTATTCTGTCATCAAAAATGCCTTGTATAAGGTCATTAAGGTCAAACGTCCTGAGGATCTCGGCGAGAAAATCGTCGTCCAAGGCGGGACTTTCTATAACGAGGCTGTCTTGCGTGCCTTTGAAAAAATTTCCGGTCGTGAGGTTGTCCGGCCGTCTATCGCTGGTTTGATGGGTGCCTACGGTTGTGCGCTGATTGCCATGGAAAATGCGTCTGATGATGCGACACCGTCTACGATTTTAAGCCTGTTAGACTTGGAAAAATTCCGCACCAGAAAAGAGTTTACGTCATGCGGGCTCTGCGAGAACATGTGTCAAATGACCCTGACAGTCTTTAACGACGGCTCAAAATTTGTCTCAGGCAATCGCTGTGAACGTGGTGCTGAAAAAGCCACGCAAGTTAAAGCTGATAAATCAGAGAAAAAAGTCAATCTCGTTGATTATAAATATAAAAAACTCTTCAAATTTAAATCACTGAGCAAGAAAAAAGCGATTCATGGCGAAATCGGCATCCCACGTGTTCTGAATATGTATGAGAACTATCCCCTCTGGCATACCATGCTGACAGATTTAGGTTTCCGAGTGGTTTTATCACCTAAATCAGATAAAGAACTCTATGAGAAAGGAATTGAAACCATTCCCTCTGATACGGTTTGCTATCCAGCTAAGCTCAGTCATGGTCATATCATGACCTTGATTCAAAAAGATGTGCCGACGATTTTCTATCCGTCTGTTTTATACGAACGCCAAGAAGATGCAACAGCCCAAAATCACTATAACTGTCCGATTGTGCAGTCGTATCCAGAAGTGATTAAAAATAATATTGATGAGATTCGTAATGGTGAGGTTGGCTACATTCATCCCTTTATCAATCTAGCTGACCCTGATAATATGGCTAAAAACCTTTTCAATGCCTTGTCAGCATTTGATGTCAGTCTAGAAGCAGTTCAAAAAGCTGTCCAACATGGTTTTGATGTCCTAGATGACTTTAAAGCAGATATTCAAAAACAAGCCGAAGATTTGATGATGCGGCTTAACCTCAACCACGAAAAAGCGATTGTCCTTTCTGGACGTCCCTATCATTTGGACCCTGAGATTAATCATGGGATTGCTGACATCATCACGCAAGAAGGTTTTCATGTCTTGACCGAGGATGCGATTGCGCACCTATCAGAAGTTGGTGGCTTACGTGTAGTCAATCAATGGGTTTACCATTCACGCTTGTATGGTGCAGCGCGTGTTGTGGCAAAAAATAAAAATTTGGAACTTGTTCAGCTCAATAGTTTTGGATGTGGTTTGGATGCTGTCACAGCTGACCAAGTGGAAGAAATCATGCAGCATCACCATAAACTTTATACGGTTCTAAAAATCGATGAAGGTTCAAATATGGGGGCGGTTCGCATTAGGTTGCGCTCGCTTAAAGCGGCGGTCAATGAACGGGATAAACGTGTTCAGTTGCCTGAGGTATCTGAAGACCAGATGACAGAGATTGTGGCAAGTCATCCTACCTTTACCAAGGAGATGAAAAAGACACACACACTTTTGATGCCCATGCTGTCACCGATTCATCAAGAGGGGTTAGTAGACGAAGCTTTCAGACAGTCTGGTTACAATGTGGTGCTCTTGCCGGAAGACAAATCATCTATCAACTCTGGTCTCAAGTTTGTTAACAACGACTCTTGCTATCCTGCCATCATTTCCATCGGGCAGTTGGTGTATGCACTGGAATCTGGTGACTACGATGTTGATAATACCTCTGTTTTGATGACGCAGACGGGTGGCGGCTGTCGGGCGACCAACTATATTCCTTTATTGCGCAAGGCTTTGAAGGACGCTGGTTTTGGTCAGGTGCCTGTTGTCTCCTTGTCGATGGGGAATAAGGGGACTGAGCAGTCGGACGGTTTCAAGCTGACGGTGCCTTTGATGGTTCGGATTGTCATCGGTGCGCTTTATGGCGATTTGTTTGAGCGTGTTGTTTATCGGACGCGACCATATGAAATGACCGAGGGTCAGGTTGATGCGCTACATGCTAAGTGGTTGGCTAAAGCCAAGCATAATATGAAAACTGGCTCGATTTTTGAGTTTAATCGCAACATGAAGCAAATCATTCGAGAATTTGACGAAACGCCTTTACGAGACGTTCAAAAACCGCGTGTCGGTGTTGTGGGTGAAATTCTTGTGAAATACTCGAAAACGGCTAATAATGATATTGTGAGCATTATTGAAGCAGAGGGGGCAGAAGCTGTCGTGCCGGATATTATTGGCTTTATGAACTATTCTCTTTATAACCAGATTTGGAAGTCAGATCATTTGGGCATGGGTAAAAAAGCTAAGTATTTCGCACGTGCCTTCATTAATATCATTCAAATGGTTGAAAAACCAATGAATAAAGCTTTGAAAGCGTCAAGCCGCTTTGATGGGATTCATTCGATTGATGCCCTGGCTGCTGATACAGAGAAAATTATTTCGATTGGCAATCATACCGGCGAAGGTTGGTTCTTGACTGGCGAGATGATTGAGCTCTTGCAAGACGGTGTCGATAATATCGTTTGTCTCCAACCCTTCGGCTGTCTGCCAAACCACATCGTCGGAAAAGGGATGACCAAAGAACTCCGTCGTCAATATCCACGAGCTAACATCACACCGATTGACTATGATCCATCTGTTTCTGTTGTCAATCAACTCAACCGCATTCGCTTGATGATGGCGACGGCTAAGAAACAGTTGAAAAAGGATATGGAAGTTGAGGTTTAAGCTAGTTAAAAAAACTGTCGAGAGATGGTTTTTTCTTTTTTTAACACAACTTTAGAAGTTATTCATTGACACTACGTGGAATACGTGGTACACTAAAGTAGTCAGGAGGTAGCTTAAGATGCCAATGACAGTTAGGGAAGCCGAACGATTACTTCTGAAAGCAGGTTTCGTTGAGGTTAAAGGTGCAGGAAAAGGATCACACAGGAAATTTAAAAAGCTTGGGTATCCTAGACTTGTCAATTTAACAGCTCATGGCAAAGAAATTTCGCAGACAGTTGAAAAATCTGTAAGGCAAGCAGTAGGCTTATAATAAAGCCACTGCTATTCTCATTTATGGAGGTGCGACATGTTAAAAAAAGTATATCCAGCAGTTTTTGAAACTGATCCAGTAGGTTATGGTGTCTATTTTCCAGATATCGACGGTGCTGCCACACAAGGGAAAAACATTCCTGAGGTACTTGATAATGCATCAGATGTTTTAGGTATTATGTTGGCCGATTTAATTGAAGAGGGACATGCTTTACCTCACCCCTCAGATTTGAATGCAATTCAAATCGATTCATCAAAACAATTTTTATCCCTTGTTTCAGTTGATTTAAGTGAATATTTGACAATGAATGAACCTGTCAAAAAAACGTTACAAATTCCTAAGTGGGCAGATAAACGAGGTAAGGAAATGGGGATTAATTTTTCTCAAACACTTACAGAAGCTCTTTTAGAAAAGATAGAAGCATAAAATATAATAAAGTGACCATGCATGGTTGCTTTTTTATATCGATTTTTATATTTATGTCAAATCCATTTATATCAAATGATTTCTATATGTCTTTCACGGTCGTTTCATAAACTTTTTATTACGTCAGTCAATATCTTCTCATTCACCAAGCATTGCAATAGATTCTGCTTGACACTACCCCTTTTATTTACTTGTTTCAAATAAGTACGATGAGCTAAAAT